>NZ_JBSPFA010000012.1:0-89893 GCF_053848885.1 Amedibacillus sp. YH-ame10 | reverse complement strand
AATTTATTTTAGATTAGACTTTCTTTTCATCTATCTTTTTAAATTAGCTACCTTGTTAGTTCTTTTTATCGTGTCTTATTTTTTTTCATGTTTTACTTGACAAGTTCATAGTTGGTCTCCTTTTTTGTATACCATAAGTAAGCATCTTCCAAATTCTCATATGGACTATGCTCAACGATTTCTTGTACACTTCCCTCCACCACTTTTTTGCCATCTCTCAAAATAAGTACACGATCACATAAATTCTCCACTTCTTCCATGTAATGGGATGTCAAAAAAATGGTCATTCCCTTTTCTTTTAAATCGTGTAAAACCTGCCATACTTCCCTTCTTGCGGCCACATCCAATCCTGTCGTAAGTTCATCTAAGAATATCATTTCTGGATTTGACAATAAGGCAACTACCACCGCTAAACGTTGTCGCTCCCCTCCGGACAATGCGTCTACTTTTTGATTTTCAAAGCTAGCTAAATGAAACTTTTCTAATAAAGTTTCATACTTCATAGCGTTTTTATACAACGATGCCATTTCTTCACACACTTCTTTTACCTTTATATTGTTTGGATAGTGTGAATTCTGCAGTTGTACACCAACGCGTTCAAACAAGGCTTTTCTTTCCTTCCTTGGATCCATCCCCAACAGGCAACAACTTCCTTCTTCCATCTTTGTAAGTCCAAGCAAACAATCTATGGTTGTACTCTTACCTGCTCCATTATGACCTAATAAACCAAACACCTCTCCTTTGTGTACTTCAAAACTAAGAGAATCCACAACCTTTCTTCCTCCATACACCTTCGTAATATCTTTTGCGACAATACATTGTTCCATGATAAATACCTCCTTACAAAAGTATGTTAAATCCTCCTGTAAGAGGAGAGTCAAGAAGAAAACAAACATTTGTATAAAAGTATACAAAGCAAAACCACCAAAACATAAAAAAGAATACCTCATCAGTCTAAACCATGTGGAAGGGTTGCATTATGCTTACATTAGCAAAGATATACTATCTTTCATAAGAAAAAACTTTGCTTAACCAAATCTATGAAAACATAATCATAGTAAGACAAATCCTTAGTAATAAGAACGATTTACATAATTAGCAATCAAAGGCAAATCACATCATTATTTGCCTTTTTTTAACAGATAATAAAAACGACTAAGTGCAATCATCTGAAACCTAGTCGTTTTTAAAGATTTATGAAAGAAAATACATGAAGAAATCACTAATCAATCTTGATAATGACCACATTATTCATCCATTAATGGAATTTTTTGTTGTCGTATTTTCATACATGCATAATGTGACACCCTTTGGCGTAAATCGAAACTGTATATCCCAAGTTTCTAACCCTTTATTTATAGCAACGTTCATAGCATGTCTTACTTCTTCATAATGAGTGCTTTTTTGATGTTTTTTCTTCTGTGTAACTTCATATTGATAAACCGTTAGTAAAATGGCTCGTTTATGATTTTCAAGCGAGCCAGCAAGTTCATTGATATGTTTTGTAAACCTTTCCGTAGATGAAAATGGTGTTATCGCTTTAACCTTTATATGCTTTCCGTATTTAACGTGTAACGTAGTAAGTGGAGTCTTAACCTCAATATATGTAAATCCTGCGAAAAAATCTAATTTGGAAATCCCCAATTCTACTTCTCTACTTATATCTGAAAATACAGAAATCATCTTATCTAGTTCGTGCTGACGTAAAAAATGCTCAACTAGCTTATTTGATAAAATTTGATTTATACCAATCCAATTTTTTTCATTTTTATCTATTTCATCACAAGAAATTGCTTCAACAGTATAAGGTAATTTTCTTTTCTTGTCTTTACTCACAGAAATTAGACAAGCTATATTCTTAGTCTCAATATCTCCAATTCGACCAGTAGTAGGGCAATGACATTTTATTAGTTTCCCATCTAATAAAACGTCCAACGTAAAACGACTACTTCTTTTTAAAATTAATCCTTCTCGCAATGGTTCGTTAAAAAGATACATTATTTTCCCTCTGGTTTATCTATCCATTTACCACTGATATGTGTATAGTTGATTTCGAATGTAGATATACTTTCTAGTGCGTGTGGAATACCAACTTTTGCGTCTTTCCATGCCAATTCTGGAACGAATTTTTCAACTATCTTTTCTAAAACAAACTGACGTTTATTTACTACTTCTGTTGCATTTCCAAATATTATGACGCTTTTAGCCTTTACTCCATTTTCAGTTTCTACCACTGTAAAACTGATTTTTGAATTTTTTCTAATTGCTTCCACCTTGTGTCCATTCTCTAAGCTACAATGAAAAAACAATGAATCTCCTATCATAGCATAATGGATTGGTACTCCGTATGGATAACCATCTTCTCCAAATAAAGAAAGAATACCAAATTTTTGATTTTTCAAAATCTCTAATGATTGTTCTGTACTCAATGACCTGTCTTGACGTCTTAATTCACGAAACATTCTTTTTTCCTCCATTTCATTATTAAACTTGACCTTTATAAATGTTTTGAAATATAATAAAGAAACAAGTGTTGCTTAATTTTAGCAAATAAAATTATGCATAACAAGATGCTAGCGCTTAACTGCAACAAAGAAGGGAGATGTGTTGCTTTATATGAGAAGAAAAGATACCACTACCGAAATGATGAAGTCTTATATTGTAGAAGCTCTTTTTCAATTATTAAAAACAAAGAAATTTGATGCGTTGTCAATAAGTCACATTACAGAAAGAGCAGGTGTGAATCGGTCTACTTACTATCGTAATTTTTCATCTAAAATCACTATAATTCATTATTTTTTCGAAAAATTAATGATAGAATATGAAGAAATTTATCAGAATAAAAACATCTTTACTTTAGAGGAGTATCTTTCCTCTATTTTTGATTGTTTCTACACCCATAAAAGCGAACTATTAATACTTTATAAAAACAATTTAACCTATCCACTGTTAGAAGTTTTTCATAAATACTTTAATTATGAAAGCACAGATGAAAGTGTATCACTTACTGAAAAATATAAACTAGCGTATCATGTAGGTGGTATTTACAATCATTTATTATTTTGGTTTTATAGAGATATGCAAGAAACACCATCAGAAATGGTAAAATTGTCTTCAGAAACACTAAACAATGGATTCCAACCTAATTTGAACATAGAAAAAACGACAATAAATATAACGAGTCAGTAAAAAAAAGACACGTATGAACGTATCTTATAAAGCACTTAACTTCATGAACTCACGAGTGAAATCTGCACTTCTTTTAGAAGCTTGTTTTGCATATTCACAAAAGTCCATATGAGAGTTTTCTTTATGGGTGATATCCGATAAAGAACGCAATACAACAAATGGGACTTGATAATGAGCGCATACTTGCGCAATTGCTCCAGCTTCCATTTCAGCGCATATTGCTTCAGGAAAGTTTTCCGCTAATTTATCTAATTGATCTACGCGTGCAATAAATTGATCACCACTCGCAACCAATCCACGATGAACAGTGACGCCCAAGGCATGCAGGGAGCGTTCACATACATCTGCTACATCTTTATCCGCTGTAAAACGTAGTCGAATACCCTCTTTGCCATCTACTGGACTTGTATCAAAGTCATGTTGTACAACATCATCACTAATAACAGCATCCAAAATATTTTGTGTAGGGTTAAGTCCACCAGCAGTACCAATGTTCACAACACGATCAATAGAGAAGCGTTCTAATAGGATAGTTGTGGACATACTTGCATTCACTTTACCAACACCACTTTTCATCACAAGAAGTGGACGTTCATGTATTGTCCCCTTAAAGAATGAAACTCCAGATTTTTCGAGTTGTTCTACATTACTCATAATAGAAGTAATCGCTTCTACTTCTATATCCATAGCTGCAATGATTGCGATCATTTGCTTACCTCTTTTCTACATATGAAGAATTGTTTTTCTCCAGTACAAATTCCAGGTTGTTTGAAATCTGTGAAGATTGCCACATCAAAACCTTGTTTCTCTAACAATGCTTTGATATACACCGGATCATATACTCTTTGTATATGTTGTTCCAAAGTCATGGTGCCATCACTATGATAAAAAGCAAAGTTTTGATAAATACGATCTTCTTCACTCATGATGGTCCACTGTACATCACAATCTCCCATATGCCCAACTTCGTTATATTCTTCTTCGAATTCTTCCAAACGATCTAAAGAATGCATATCCATGATAAAGATTCCTTCATCTTGTAAATGATCCCATACATCTTGAAACAATTGTTCTACTTGTTGCTCTTTTAATACATAGTTAAAACTATCGCACAAACAAAGAATGCCATTGTATTGGCTTTCCACATTAAAGTGACACATGTCCATGACAGACCAGTTCACCAACTCACTGTGCTCTTTTTCTTGTGCTACTTGAATCATATCCGCAGATAAATCACTGGCATCTACTTGATATCCTTCTTTTGCTAGTGCAATGGTGATTTCTCCACTTCCACAAGCAAGTTCTAGTATATGTCCACTTGTTACATAGCGTTTGATAAGTGATAACCAATCTGCAGTAGCCTCATCATCTTTTACTAAAGCATCATAGAAATGGGCTAACTCTTGATACATCATAAAGTAAAGTCCACACTAGGAAGATCTGCATATAACTTCTCTAGTTGGAAATGTTCACGTTCTTCTTGTAAGAAGACATGTACGATAATTGTATCAATATCTACCAATACCCAACGAGATTCGCTGTTCCCTTCCATGGAACGAATATCATATCCATGTTCACGAACACGATCTTTGATATTTTGCGCAATTGCGTGTACTTGACGAATATTCGATGCACTACAAATAATAGAATCATCGATGAATGGATTAATGGAACGAAAGTCAAATTTAAGGACATGTTCCCCTTTCTTTTCATCGATTGCTTTTTGTACAATATTTAATAAATCACTCATGTATAATTACTCCTTTATAATTCCTTCTTTTTTCAGATAGGTTTGTTGTTCTTGTTTTACTACTCTAAATCCCTCTTTTAAACATTTCATACTTATTTCAATTTGTTTGCTGGAATCATACCCACGGCTTGGATCCAACTTATCTGCGATATATAAGATACGATCGTAATCTGTACGATTACGTCCTTTCACATGATGATAAATTGCTTCACAAATACGGCGATCATCCATATAGAAATATTTGCGTATATAATCCGCACCAATATAGCCATGCCAAATGGAACTTGCTTCTTCCATATTTTGTGGAAGATGTGTTTTCATCCAAATACTCGCTTGCGCTAGTGGTAGTTGTTTACAAACATCATGTGCAATTCCCATAAGATACGCAACGCGTGTCTCTAGTTGATGAGCTTTCGCTAATTGTACACATAAGTTTGCGACTGAAACACTGTGTACATATCGCTTTTCATTCATTTTATCTTGGATCATATCTTCTATATATAAACCTTTTTTTCCAATATATCGTAAGACACTTTTAGGAATTCTATATAGTTGATGTCCTGCACGTAGTTGGGTACTAGAAACCCTTACCAAATCCATGGGAACACGTGTTAACCCTTGTGGAAGTGTGTACTTCTCTTCTATCCTAGAAAAGACAAAGAAAGGAATTCTTTTCTTCAATTCATCACTATCTTTCCATGCATCAAAGTGTTGTCCTTGATCATCTCCAATCAACCAACAAAAAGTATGCATAGGATATCGTCTTTGTAGTTCTTTTACCGTACGTATTGTATACGAACGATCTTCCCATTCATTTTCTAGCGTACATAAACGCATATGACGATATGGATGAATAGCAAGTTTCACCATCATTGCTCGATCTTGAAAGCTTGCACATTGTCCTTCTTTTAGAGGTGTTTCTTTTGTAGGCATAAACCAAACCTCATCAATAGAAAGCTTTTTTAGCGCTGTTTTCGCTATTTGTAAATGCCCTACATGAATCGGATCAAAACTTCCTCCTAATACCGCAATTCGCATATTACAACTCCAATTTGTTCTTTTTACTCTTACGATACAACACAAAAGTTCTACCGATAATTTGTACAATTTCACTATGTGTTGCAGCACTTACTTCGATTGCTGCCTCATTTGCACTAATACCACATGTTTTTAATAAAGAAACCTTTACTAGTTCATGAGCTTCTAAGGAATCAGAAATAGTTTTCACTAAATTTTCTGATAATGCATCCTTCCCCATTTGAAATAATGCATTTCTTGTTTGCGCAATTCCGCGCAAATAACTCTTTTGTTTTCCTGTTAACATCTTATATCATAGCCTTTCTAAATGTTACATTGCCATTTTTTGGCACAAACACTTTACATGTTTCTACATTTCCACTAATACAAAACCATCCCAAACCATGGATGACAACATCAACCTTATCACGTACATGATGTAATTCAAAAGTACGCATGTCTGTATAATTCTCATCTAGAGCTGGTGATAATAATTCACCTAAATGTTCACTCCACAATTGATTTGCTTTTTCTGCTTTACTACGGTGCAATTTTAATCGATCACTAAAATACGCAACACAGCTTACTTGCTCACAACCAATCAAATCCAAACGCACTAACCCTCCTAGGGATAAGGTTTGGGATTCATAAAACTGATATCCTCTTGCCTTTAATGGTTTTAAAGGAATTAACGTTTTTAATAGCTTGTCATCGATATGTGTGAGTAAAGAATCCATTCTAGTTAAACCTGGAGTATCATAAATCACAAAGTCATGATGCTCTATTTCATTGAAATCCAAGGTTGTTCCTGGATGTCTTGAGGTGGTTAAGTCCTGTGTATCACACATCGCATTTAACAAGGTGCTCTTTCCAGCATTTGCCATTCCCATGACAACCACATCACGTCCATTACGATAGTATTCCATTGCATATTCTACTTCATCAATGGAATCGTTGTATTCTTTTGTGGCATGTTTTACCAAGTCTCCACAAATTACAATTCCTTTTACTTTGATATCTAAATCCTTTAAACGTGCCATAATGAATTTTGATAGTTTTTCATTTCCAATCGTAACTGGCAATAAATCTCGCTTCGTTGCGACCATGATAATATCTTTTCCCATCAAGTGGCGATTAATGCCTGGTAATATATTTGCTTCAAAATCGAATAAGTCTACAACCCAAAGAATTAAGGCATCTTTTTCTTGTACCTTTGTTAGTACTGCATCACTATCAATTCCTTGTTTCATAGAAATTACAACATCATCGTAATGGCGAATACGAAAACAACGTTTACAATAGTCAGCTTCCATCTTAGGTGTATACCCAATGGCTTGTTCATCATGATTTTGTAATACAACTCCACAACCTTTACAGATTTTACTCATCAAATTCTCCCTTCGTCAACTTCTTCGTTACTTTCAATAATTTAAACACTATATTTTCCGCAATTCGGTTGACTTTTGTAAATGATAAATCTCGTTCTACAGCCTGCGCTGTTAAAATCGTATGTAACCCCATCATATTAGCACCTAACACATCGGTCATCAGTTGATCTCCAAGTACCGCGATATGTTGTTTCGATACTTTTATATCTTTTATGATTCTTCGGTAGGTCTTTGGTAATGGCTTCATAGCAAATGGATAACATAATACATCCAATCCTTTCGCAAATACATGCACACGCTCTTCTACATTATTACTTATAAAAATAACCTGAATACCTGCCTCTTGAATAGCTTTCAAGAATCTCAAAACATCCTCATCGGGCTGTGCAACATCGTGTGGTACTAATGTATTGTCGATATCGCATAGCAACACTTGAATACCATGATCTAAAAGATATTGTACACGCAATGCGCTATAGTTATGTATATAATAGTTAGGGGTAAATAATTTTAGCATAAAATCTCCTTTTTTCAAGCATCATTGTACCATATTTTTCTATCCCCGTGTAGTAAAAGCTTTGGTGCGCGTTAATTATTTACAACTTTCCTATATTCTTTCCTTTACAACGCTATTTTACTATGTTATATTTTATACATACCGAACGTATGTATGTAATGGAGGTGCCATGGCAAGAAATAAATATCCAGAACAAACGATTAAGAAAATACTGGACACAAGTCTTCGACTATTTTCAGAAAAAGGATATGAACAAACAACCATTCAAGATATTGTACATGATCTAGGTATGTCCAAAGGTGCTATATATCATCACTTCAAAAGCAAAGAAGAAATTTTATTAGCTCTAGGAAATCATTACTATAACGATCATGCGATGTTTGGCAATATTAAAGAACGAGATGATTTAACAGGATTAGAAAAAATTCGTGAAATCTTTGTATTGCAACTTTCTAACCAAAGCAAAGCAGATATGGATGTACTCACCATTAACATTTGGAAAGATCCTAAGTTCTTTATGATGGATATGAAAAATAACTTAACTGAGAATCCATTGGCGATTATGGGCATGCTTGAAGAAGGAATGGATGATGGAAGTATTCGTAAACAAGATGCAAAATGTCTTGCTCAAGTTGTCTTGATGCTTGTGAATTATTGGGTACTTTCCCCTATTACTGGATTTTCCCCAGAAGATTTAAAAACGAAGATTCATTATCTAAGATATTTCACCGATGCCATTGGACTACCTGTTATCAATGATCATGTAGAACAATTAGCGTTTGAATACTTCGATCGCTTAGCAAAAGCTGTTTAATACTACCCTAGTGGTAGTTTATTTAAACTAATATACATACCGTCGTTCGGTATTATAAGGAAGGGAACAATTATGAAACTATTAAAAAACCGCAATTTCTCACTTATGATTTTAGGACAAATCATTTCTCTATTTGGTAATTCTATACTACGTTTTTCTATTTCTTTGTATATTCTTGAAGAGAGTGGCTCCGCCGCAATCTTTGCGACAATTCTCTCCATTTCTATTCTTCCAACAATCTTATTGTCCCCTATTGGTGGAATTCTAGCGGATCGTGTGTCTCGTAAACATATCATGTTGGTTTTGGATTTTATTACATCTGCGATTATTTTTGGATTCTCTCTATTTGCCTTACAAGGAAATGTCCCTATTTTTATCATCGCAACAGTAATGATTTTATTATCTATCATTCAAGCATGTTATCAACCATCTGTGCAATCTAGTGTACCCTTATTAGTAGAGAGCGATGAACTTGTTACTGCCAATGGATTGGTTGTGCAAATCAACGCATTATCTACCTTATTAGGACCCATCCTAGGAGGAATTTTATTTTCCTTCATTCCTTTCCCCAATTTATTATGGATTGCGGCTGGGAGCTTCTTTTTCTCTGCAATCATTGAATGCATTATGAAAATACCTTATCAAAGAATGGAACGTAAAGAAAACGTCATCAAAACATCTTTATCAGATATAAAAGAAGGTATGCATTTCATCATGAAAGTAAAACCTACACTCTTTGGTTTATTGATTATTCTTGCTTTGTTAAACATGGTTTTATCAAGTCTACTTACGGTTGGTCTTCCAGTTATATCCAATATCACCTTACAATTACCTCCTATTTTCTACGGTTGGTTAGAGGCAAGTATTGCGATAGGTTCTATCGTTGGTAGTATTGCTTTATCTGTTTTCTTCAAAAAAACAACCATAAAAGAATCTTATAAGTTTTTATTACTTGGAAGTATTGCAATTTCTTTGATTGGTGTCGCATTACTTTTTAAAGATAGTGCCTATATGAGCTATGCTCTTGTCTTATTTGCAAGTGTGCTTTCTATGGCATTTGCGGCTATATTTAATATTTTAGCACAAACCTATCTACAACAAGCAACTCCTGAACATCTCTTAGGAAAAGTAAGTTCCTTTGTTACAATGATTGTGATGTGTTCTTATCCAATTGGTCAATCCCTTTACGGTTACTTTTTTGAAGTATTTTCAGATCAACAATTTTTCATTATCTTTATCGCAAGCATCTTATCAATCATCATTTCATTACAAACGAAAAGAAAACTAAAAGATATATAATTCCCCTTTGATTATGATACAATAAGTATATTATTGGAGGTTATTTATGAATACAAATATCAAAAAAGAAACGATTGAATACGTTACAAGAAAGTTAATTGAAACACCTAGTCCTGTTGGATATTATGAACAAATTCAACCAGTATTTGAAGAATTAGCACACCAATACGGCTATGAAGTAAGCTATGATCGTAAGCGAACTGCTTATATAAAAGTAGAAGGAAAAGATACTAGCAAAACGATTTGTGTAGGAGCTCACTTAGATACAATAGGTCTTATGGTACGTCATATCTGTGATAATGGTACTCTTGAACTAAGAAATTTAGGTGGTGTCAATTATAATAACTGTGAAGGATGTAGTGTGCACATTCATACAAGGGATGATCGTTTCTATACAGGATTGCTGGTATGCAAAGCACATTCTACACACGTGTTTGATGAAGCAAGAAGTGATGTTCGTGAAGAAGCAAATATGATGGTCATCTTAGATGAGCCAGTTACTACTGCACAACAAGTACGTGATTTGGGAATTGAACATGGAGATATTATTTCCATCGACCCTGATTATCACTATACAGAAAAAGGTTATATAAAATCACGTTTCATCGATGATAAGGCTGCAGTTGGTGCTGTATTTGCAGTGCTTGAACTTATGAAACAACAACAGATAAAACCAGCATATACTACGCTGTTCGCTTTCCCATTATATGAAGAGATTGGACATGGCGGAGCATATTTACCACCTGAAGTCGAAGAATATGTTGCCTTAGATATAGGTTTGATTGGACCAGATCATACAGGGAGTGAGTACAAAGTATCCATTTGTGCGAAAGACAATTACACCCCATATGATCGTGAACTTACAAGTAAACTTATTCATCTAGCTAAACAAAACGAGATTGCATATAGTGTAGATGTATTTTACCATTATGGTACAGATGCAAGTGCAGCGATTCGTGCAGGAAACAATGTCTATGCCGCAGCTTTTGGCATGGGATGTTTTGCATCACATGGGATGGAGCGATGCCACATTGATGCAGTAGTAGAAACTTCTAACTTATTATTAGCTTATATATTGAGCAAATAAAATGCATGTTATAAAAGTCAAGGATCACCCTGAAAAAGCAGAGAAAGCCATTCTTTGGTTTCATCAAAAATGGAAGTACCCACTCATCGCCTATCAAAAGAGTATCCAAGCATCATTTACCTCTGCTATTCCCGCTTGGTATATAATCGAAAATGATCATAATGAAATCATCGCTGGTGCTGGACTGATTGAGAACGACTTCCATGACCGTAAGGACCTTCATCCTAATATATGTGCCATATGGGTGGAAGAAAGCTATCGTAGACAAGGTATCGCAAAACAACTATTGCAACATATATGTAAAGATGCATCTAGCATGGGGCTAGCACACTTGTACCTTGTTACTTCTCATACAAGCTTTTACGAACAATGTGGTTGGAGTTTTTTAACCATGGTAAAAGATGCAGATGGTAGTGCTTTACGTATGTATACGATCGAAATAAAAAAATAAGACAACGCGTCTTATTTTTTCTTTCGATCCTTTTTCTTATCTTCCTTTTGAAATTCTCGATAGATTTTCATAAAGGCTCTTTTTTCTATGCGAGAAACATAAGAACGAGAGATTCTTAGTTGTTTTGCAATTTCTCGTTGTGTTAATTCCTCTTGTCCATATAAGCCAAATCGCTTTGTAACGATTTCTAATTCTCGATTATCTAATACATGAATGAAGCGTTTTAGTTTCTCAATGTTATCTGCCACCATCATATCATCAATGATACTCGTTGTTTCTGGAGAAGATATGGCATCGATCAACATAATCTCACTTCCATCCTTATCTGTCGCGATTGGTTCATTTAAGGATACATTCTGAAAGTAATTCTTTGAACTACGTAAGTACATTAAAATTTCGTTTTCAATACACTTCGATGCGTACGTGGTAAGCTTATGTCCCTTTTCTGGTTTAAAAGAATCGATTGCCTTAATCAATCCAATCGTTCCAATACTGATTAAATCTTCTGTCTGTTCCTTTTTAAAATCATATTTCTTTACGATATGCGCAACCAAACGAAGGTTGTGTTCAATCAATTTGTTTCTAGCTTCTTCATCGTTCTTAGACAATAATTCAATAAATTTTTCTTCGTCTTGTTTATCGAGTGGTTGTGCAAAGGAATTACTACGAATGTATCCTACATAACACAACGCATTAGAGAGTACTTCGAATATGGTTGTAAACATGTTATCACCTATTGTACTATATGAAATTTTAAAGAAAGTTAGAAGTAAAGAAAAAGACTATTTCTCTGTCTTATAGATATCCTTTATAATACACAGGAAATGTCATCTTTTCATTGATTTTTTCTAATGCAATTTCAAATCCATCGATATCAAATATCGCAACATCTATATAGGAATAGTATTCCCCTACAGCTCCACCCATAGTTCGTGCAATTGACATTGGATACAACAAATCATGTAGCTCTTTTTCCAATTG
This sequence comes from Amedibacillus sp. YH-ame10, assembly GCF_053848885.1. Classification (NCBI taxonomy): domain Bacteria; kingdom Bacillati; phylum Bacillota; class Erysipelotrichia; order Erysipelotrichales; family Erysipelotrichaceae; genus Amedibacillus; species Amedibacillus sp. YH-ame10. The sequence continues at coordinate 77,400 of NZ_JBSPFA010000012.1, read as the reverse complement.
TTGACGAACTAGTGCTTCTTTTTCATCATCGTATAATACTTCGTAATATAAGAAGCCATATTCCCCACCTAAATTTACAAAGTCCTTACATGTATCATATTGTTTATTTAACAATTCTTCTTGTAATTGTGGATTGGTAGTGATAATAAGTTTACGATCATTACGTAACGTTTCACTCACTGGTTTTTCATCCAATTTATAGGCAAGATATATAGACAAAGGATCATGATATTCCATCCAATCACGTTCTACAATGATATCACAGATATCTTCATATAAGTTTGGAAGTAAACATACATCTTCTTCATCACTTTCTTCATCTAGAATTTCCACATGAGAAATACGTGCTTCAAATTCTAATTCTCCTAGATATAGTTCTAGCATATAAGCCGTTATAGAATTCTTCTTATCATCTTCTAATTCTTTTAATCCTTCACAATATACTTTTAGTAGAAGTGTCTTTGATGTATCATCAATTGTATAATACACTTTGAAGTCTGCCCCAGTATATTGTTTTCCTTGAATTTCCAATACCGAGTTCAAAGCTTTTTCACTTAAAGGTTGACGAAAGGCATTGATAATCCAGTCTTCACTTAGTTGTTTGGGCGCATCTTTTTTTAGAAGGGCTGCCGCTAGTTGTGAAGTTTTATTACCCGCTGTATCAAATGTCATTTCATAAAAACCAGTTTCACTCATTTCAATTTCCATTTTACAAGCACTTATGGTTTTCAAACGTTCATTAAAATCTAACAACATACGTTGTACTTCTTGTGCATTGTTTTCTTTTAAAGCTGTTTCTAAATCGTTTTGGTTTTGTGTAAAATACTTCCAAAAGTTTTGTACTCTATGTTTTAAATTCATTTGGATTCCTTTTCCCTTCTGTTCAATAAATTGTATTGTATAACATCATCGTTTTCATGAGAAATTGTACTCATCAACATAAAACCATATCGTTCATATAGCTTTAAGTTTTCTTTATGATGGGTTTCCATCGTGATATCACAATGACGCAAGCTTGCTTCTTCAACAATTTGCTCTAGCATTGTTCCCGCAAGCCCTTGTCCACGCTTTTCTTCACGTGTTGATAATAAGTCTAAGTGTAAGTAATCTTCCCTTACGAAGTCTTTAATCCATCGTGAGGTAAACATATCCCAACAAGAGATTAAATGACGTATCCCACTCCAAGAAAAGAGTCGAATAATAACAATTAACATCTTTAAGTTCAATGAAACTACGCGTAAGCAATATCGTTTGTTTTCTAATGCTGAATCAAATACCACCATAACACAATCTTGTTTCTTATCATTGGCAACAAAATAGCAATATGGTCGTATAAGTTGTATGTAATGTTTGAAATATTTATTTAAAAATAATTCACGTTTTTTATCATCTTTAAATAAAGTACAGTATAAATCGTCCATGTAGAAATCTTTAGCGAAGGTTTTATAAAGTCGATCTATTTCATGATCGCTCAAATAATATAAATCTGCTAGTGCCATGTTTACACTCCGTTCTTTTCAGTCATGTATTATATCATAGATTCTTCTTCTAGTACAAGTCACTACAACTGCTATCTCAACTAGAAAAGACAATGCTACTTCATTCGGAAGAATAACATTGTCTATTGGGTGTGCTTAATATCTTATGATGGAACTAGACGAGATTTTAATTTCTCTAAGATTTTCTTTTCTAATCTTGATACTTGTACTTGTGAAATATGCAGTTTAATCGCAATATCCTCTTGTTTCATAGCCAAATCATAACGATAATGCAACAACAATTGTTCTCTTTGTTCTAAGCGTGATACTTCATCACGTAAAGAAACCATCATCACAATGTCTTCTTCATTTTGATTGCTAATTTTATCTTCTAAAAGAATTGGAGAACCATCGTTTTCATATATTGTTTCATCCAATGAGTATATGAACTGATTGGCTTCAAATGCTAAGATAACATCACTCACATCCATCTGCAAAGCATTTGCTATCTCTTGATACGTAGGGTCTCGATTAAGTTTTTGCATTAAAACCTCTTTTGTCTTAATCATTTGTAGGTATCCTTCTTTTAAAGATCTAGAAATACGAATACTTCCATCATCTCGAAAGAATCGTTTAATTTCGCCCATAATAATAGGAACTGCATATGTAGAAAATTTCACTTGATAACTAGTGTCAAAATTATTCAATGCTTTCATTAACCCCACGCAACCAATCTGAAATAGATCATCTTGTGTCACCCTTTGTTTTGAAAATCGTTTCACAATAGAATACACAAGTGCACTATTTTGTTTTACAAACTGGCTCTTTGCCTCTTCATCCCCTGTTTTGATCTTTGTGATCAATTCTTCATTAGTCGCTTGCGTTTCCATTTGGAATTCTTTTCGTGATCTCTACTAATGTCCCGCTCCCCTTTTGTGATGTCACATGAAATTGATCTGCGAATGCTTGCATAATTGTCATTCCCATTCCACTTCTTTCTAAATGTGCTTTGCTTGTGTACATTGGTTCCATCACTTGTTCAATATCCTCAATACCACAACCTTCATCACGGACTTCCATATGTATACATTCTTCATCATAAAACACATGTAGTTTTACCATACCTTCTTCTTTTTCATACCCATGAATCATAGCGTTAACAACTGCTTCCGCTAACATTGTCTTTAACTCCATTACGCAATCCATCGGTAAATTCAATGGCATTAAAAATGCAACAACACTTGTTCTAGCAAACGATTCATTCTCTAATTTACTTAAAAATTCCAATTTCATCTCGTTCATAATTTAACCCCATTCCTCTCATGTTTCATAATCTGAAACACACCAGACATCTGAAACAATACCTGATTGCTCTTTGATAGATTACATAAAACAAGTTCACTGTTCATCTTCAGTAGTTGTTTATAACGTGCTAAAACAAATCCAATACCTGTACTATCGATAAACGTAACTTCTTCAAAATCCATCATTACTTTTTCTGGCTTATATTTCTCAATTAAATCAATGCATATTTGTTTGAGATTACATACGCTCAGGTTATCGAAATCTCCATAAAAATAAAAATATAAGATTCCATTAGAATATTGATGTTTCATAATTTATCCCTCCGACACCCATAGTATCACGTTTAAAAAAAGCTTTGTGGATATTCGACAAAGCTTGTCATCACTCGACAAAAAAAGAAAAAAAGGGCTTTCTTCACCCTTCTTTAAGAGACGATATGTTCCTGCGGTTCCTCTTGTGTCAACCTTCCTTCATCATACCCTGCACATACATCAGATATATGCGCTATTTTCAACAATGAGTAAAGAAATAACAGGATAAAGAATGTTCCTAAAACTATTAAAATGATGAATAGAATTGCCATCACAGATACCTTCTTTCTTTTCTAGTCTGTGATGCTCACTCTTATTTTATTCCTAAGTTCTAAAATTGCTTATGCGAATACATCTTTAAATGTTTTCATAAAAATATCCATATAGTCTAGTGGCTCAATCGTTTTATGAACTCCAATCGGAACTTCCATATAATACCCATCACTCATTTCCACCCGTACATACCCAATCTTCTTATCTTTTACATATGGCAACGAACGTTTTGTAATTACAATTTTCTTATTCTTTTCCTTTGGTTCTTTTCCCTTTTCAAACACATAGGAAACATCTTCCAACGCCACAATATTTGCTTTTCCTGGTTTTCCATTTTCAAAAGTAATTTCATCTAACTTAGATCCTTTTTTATACAATAAACCTTGTGCATATTGAGAGAACCCATAATCCAACATTTGTTTTGCTATCGCATTACGCTCTTTACTACTTGGTGCCCCCATAACCACTGCGATAAGACGTAAATCTTGTCGTTTCGCACTCACTGTAATACAAGAAAGAGCTTCACTGGTAAACCCCGTCTTTAATCCATCTACACCTTCATATTGTTTTAGTAATTTATTCGTATTCACTAGCCAGAATTTATTATCACTGTTTTCTCGAATATAAGCATCATACGTAGAAGTAATAGCTAACATCTCATCGCCACCTTCTTTGATTAGTGCTTGCGCAAGTACCCCCATATCTTTCGCACAAGTGTAGTGATCTGGATCATGAAGACCCGTAGCATTTACAAAATGCGTATTGATAAGACCCAATTCTTCTGCTTTAGCATTCATCATTTCCACAAAGTTATCATTGGTTCCACCAATCTTTTCTGCCATCGCCACCATGGCATCATTGGCAGATGCAATACAAATCGATTTCACCATATCTTTTACACTCATGGTTTCATGAACCTCAAGGAATACTTGCGAGCCACCCATACTCGCTGCATATTCACTCGTTGTCACATCATCTTTCCAACTAATTTTTTGATGATTTAAAGCTTCAAAGATAAGTAATAATCCCATCATTTTTGTCATACTTGCAGGATAAAGTTTCTCCTTTTCATTCTTCGCAAAAATCACTTTACCTGTCGTATTCTCGATTAAATATGCGGACTTAGCACTCCCAGCTAAATCAACACCAGTAATTTTTACACTCTCCGCTTGAATAGGAAGTAAGCATACAGAAAACAACATACACATAGCAACTAAGACTTTTATTATTTTTTTCATTCGCATCTACCTCAATATAGCGTATGATACATTCGACACGTTATGACATGAAATTCAAGAAAAAGCAATCCAACAAATAGCTCAAACAAAAAAAAACCGCTCCTATGTCTTAGCTAGGAACAGTTCAACTACTATAATCTATATTCTTATTATATTTTTTGTATCCACAAATCTTGTATACACTCTAATTCTATCATACTTTGTTCTATATACGTCACTTTATATCCTTTCCTTCTTAATTCTTGTACATTTGTTAAATCATCTTTGCTATGTTTACCAGATAGCATATAAAGTGATAGCACTAGTATGTGCTTTTCTTTGACCACTACTTCTAATGGTATTTGTACTTCTCTTAAAAAATACAAATTTGGAAATTGTGGCGCAAGCCTTTTTAATTTGTTACAAAAATCACCATCTTTACTAGAATGATAACAAACAAGGATTTGATCATACGTTGCATACGTGGAGGAAATGCATTCGCATAATTCTTCTATTGCATCATCACTTGCGAACATTGGTTCTTCTATAAACACATTCGAATACGTATCCCATTTCTGAATCAAATCAAAATAGGCTCCCTTTTGAAATAACATCGGTTGTAAGATAATTGTTTTGTGAAATTGATGGAAATATGGTATGAATACACCAAGTTCAAATACTTTATAGTTACTTGCATTGATTGTTTTACAAACCGCTTGTGATAGATAAGCACTACATACTAATTCTTTTGAATGCTTTTGTTGAACTAAGGTTTCAAAGTTTTTGATTGTTTCTAACACGTGTTCATCCTTTACCCCATGGTAACAAAGCACACGCATTGAATCATGATTTAATATTTCTTTTATTTGTAATAATATATCGTATGATACAGTAAGCAATAGGCGACAAAATTTCTGTCGTGTGCATGCATCTAGATTATTAGGTAAAGCTTTACGAATACTACTTAACAATCGTAAGCGTTCCCCTTGTGTTTCTTGAAGAAATGCACCTGCTTCATCTACTAAATTAGACGTCATGGCTGGATACTTACCTTTTGTGGAAACAGCGATTTGAAAATCATCAAAATCTTTGCTTACCATTGGTCGCATGTTCGATGCATCCTCTTGATGTACTCCCATGCATAAACAATGCATCTTCTTCGCATCCGCAAAGACTTGTTCATTAAATGCTTTATCACTTGTACAAGCAATACAAAACAAGTACTGAGATAACATTGCCTTATGATAAGGTTCATGTACTATCGTAATAGAAAGTTCTCGAAATTCTTCTTTTATTTCTTTCGATAAAATGAATACATTCGCGCCTTCTTCAAGACATTGTTTTGTCTTACGCAATGCAACATTACCTCCACCAAGAATCAAAACAGAAGCATTCGCTATATCAATCTCTACATGAAAAGACATGTTCTTTTACCTGTTTTAAAGCGTGTTTCATTGCATTAAGTGTTGTATCTATATCGTCTTGTGTATGGGCAGTGGATAAAAACATTGCTTCATATGGTGAAGGGGCAATGAGGATACCTTGTTGTAATAAGGATTGAAAAAAGATGGTATATGCTTTCGTATGACATGAGGAAACATCTTGGTAGTTATAAGGTAATTCATCTCTAAAGAAAAGAGAACATAAGCTACCAACTTGATGCACCACACATGGAAGTTGATATTCTTCTATCATACGTTGAAGTTGTTCTTTCATGTACTTCCCTTTTTCTTCTAGTTCTTGATAACAAGTTGGATGCTGTTTTAAATAAGTTAAAAGACGTACACCTAATTCCATTGCGAATGGATTTCCTGAAAGTGTTCCTGCTTGATAAATCGGTCCTTGTGGAGATACCATTTTCATAATATCTGCACGACCACCATAAGCACCTACTGGCATTCCAGCACCAATAATTTTCCCGAAACAAACCATATCAGGAACAATACCGTAATATTCACTTGCTCCACCATATCGAAGACGAAAGCCTGTAATCACTTCATCAAAGATGAGTACAATTTGTTCTTCATCACATAGCGCTCGTAATGCAAATAAAAATTCTTTTATTGCTGGAATTACTCCCATATTACCTGCCACAGGCTCTAAAATAATGGCCGCAATATTTCCTTTGTTGTTTGTAATCAGTTCTTTTACAGAATTGATATCGTTATACCTCGCAACTAGGGTATGCTTCACTACATCATGTAGAACCCCAGGACTGGTTGGTATACCAAAGGTCAATGCTCCTGAACCACTTTGTACTAGCAAACCATCACTATGTCCATGATAGCATCCTTCAAATTTTATGATATTTTCTTTTCCACTGTAACCCCTAGCTACACGGATCGCACTCATCGTTGCTTCAGTTCCTGAATTTACCATGCGAACCATATCTACTCCTGCATAAGCATCACAAATTAGCTTTGCTAGTTCGATTTCTTTTGCAGTACACAAGCCATAGCTGATTCCCTTTTTCACAACATCATCCACATGGGATGTTACTATGGGATGGGCATGTCCTAGTATCATTGGCCCCCATGAACCAATATAATCAATATAGGAGTTTCCATCTACATCGTTCACGTGACTTCCAGATGCACGTTCTACAAATATAGGAGGTGTTCCTACATTTGCAAAGGAACGTACAGGGGAATTTACTCCACCAGGTATATATTTACAAGCTTCTTCAAAAAGCTCTTTGGATTTTTCATTATTCATTTTATATCCGTCCTTCATCAATGCAGTTTGCCAAATATAATGCAAAATATGTAATGATAATATCTGCACCTGCACGTTTCATACATAACATACTTTCAATGATAGCATCTTCCGCAAGTAAACCATTTGCAATTGCCATCTTTAACATAGCGTACTCTCCACTCACATTATATACCGCAAGTGGGTGTGAAAAACGTTGTTTCACAGTTGCCACAATATCAAGATAAGCAAGGGCTGGTTTTACCATGATGATATCTGCACCTTCTTCAATATCTGCCTCAACTTCTCTTAATGCTTCTCTAGCATTGGCATAATCCATCTGATACCCTTTGCGATTTCCAAAACATGGAGTAGAGTTTGCTGCAGCACGAAATGGTCCATAAAAGTTAGATGCGTATTTTGCACTATATCCCATAATCGCTACTTCTTGATATCCTTCTTCATCCAATGCTTTGCGAAGTGTTGCGATATGTCCATCCATCATGTCACTTGGCGCAATCATATCAATGCCAGCTTTCGCATAACTTAAGGCGATTTTATTCAAATAAGGGAGTGTTTCATCATTGTCAACTTCGTGGTTTTCATTTAAGATCCCACAATGTCCATGATCTGTATATTCACACATACATACATCACCTATGATATATATGCTAGGGTATTCTTTCTTCATAAAACGGATGGCTTCTTGTACAACGCCATGTTCATCATAAGCACTACTTCCAAACGCATCTTTATGCATAGGAATGCCAAAGAGAATACAAGAATAGATTTCTGCCTGTATCATTTGTTCACATATGATATGTAACTTATCAATCGAATATTGATACACTTCTGGTAAGGTTTCAATTTCATGATAAATACCTGTTCCCTCTATTACAAAGATAGGAAGAATAAGATCTTGTTTACGTAGTGTTGTTTCTTGTATCAGCGAGCGTATTTTCTCGTTTTTCCTAAGTCTTCTTCCTCTATACATGATGTTCCTCCTCTAGAATACTTTCTATAAATTGATAACGGTCTGCTTCCTTAAGTTCTATGATATGTTGAAAGCCATATTCTTGTAAAGTTGTCGTTGTTTTCTTTCCCATCGCGTAGACTGGTTTTTGTAAAATGTTCTTCCAAGTATGTAGTTGTTTCATGCATTCATGAACGACAAAAGAACAAGTAAATAAGATTCCATTATAATCCTTTTCTTGGATAGTGTATGGTGATGGTATGGTTTCATAAACTTTAATGGACTCTATAGAACACAACTGAGAAATGCTTTCTTCTAAGATACGATTATGATTCTTTGCCTTTGGTAATAAGGCATTAGATTCTTTTGTAAGCACATGTTTTAAACACTGTGCAAATCCTTCGCTGTTAGCAACATCTGATACAACATCTGCAATGCAACCATACTGTTTCAAATGCTCTGCGGTTTTTTGACCAATGGCACACATTGTTGTATGTGCGAATGTACGTAGATCCATTCCTTTTTCAAACAGTTGGTGAAAGAAAGCATCCACGCCATGTTTGCTTGTAAATAGAATATGCGTATATTCATTTATTGGATACGATGTTGTATATGGAAGATGGACAATACGACCACAAGTTATCATATCCAAGTGGGCACCTGCTTCTTGAAATTGCCACAAAATTTCTTCATCGTATTGCATACAAGCCATCAAATATTGTTTTTGAAACAATGGTTTGTGTTGTAAAAAAGAAAGTTCATTTTGAAATTTTACTGCATTTCCTACCACAATGATACCTGGAGAAACAATGGAACTTAAGTCCTGTTTAAGAATATTAGATAGTGTACCTTGTACGCTTGTTTGATTGAATCTACCGCCATTGCTAATGAGAGCTATGGGTGTATGAGTATCTTTACCTGCTTGTATAAGATGATGTACAATTTCTTCTAGATTATTCAATCCCATGAGAAAAATAAGTGTATCTTGGGTATTTGCCATAGATTCAAAATCCATTTGTGCAAACGTATCATTCTTTGTATGTGCACTCATAATACGGAATCCTAATGCACATCCTCGATGAGTTACTGGAATTCCAGCAAGTGCACTTCCTGCAATACCAGAGGTTACACCAGGAATGATTTCAAACTCTATATGATGCTTTGCTAGATATAAAGCTTCTTCACTCCCTCTACCAAACACATAGGGATCTCCTCCTTTAAGACGTACCACATTTTGATATTGTTGTCCTTTTTCTACTAAAAGTTTTTGAATGTCTTCTTGTGGAAGGCTATGATGGTGATTTTGTTTGCCCACATATATCCGTTCACAGTTATCGTTTGTAAGCTGTAAGATTTGAGGATCTAAAAGACGATCATAAAGTATGCAATCTGCCTGTTCAATTACTCTTTTTGCCTTCAACGTTAATAAAGAGAAATCACCACAGCCTGCTCCTGTTATGTAAATCACGTTCTTTCTCCTTCTTTTAGTTCTTTTGCAAGCACTTGTATTTCATCCATAATCGTATCCAGTGGATAATTTCTTTGTACCTGATGAAGTTCTTGATTTTCTCCTTGATACACAGCGAAAAGAGATACTTCATCCTCTACAATATGAGCACGCACTCCAAAAGGAGTATGACATCCTGCATCCACTGCACTTAATAAAGCACGCTCTATCTCCACTTCTTGATGAACTTGTTCATCACAAAGTTTTTGTATACGCTGAGCAATTTCTGTACTATCTTTTCGTATTTCAATTGCCAAAGCTCCTTGCCCACAAGCAGGAACCATTTCTGTTTCTTCGAAATATGCACGAATATAAGATTGCATATGCAAACGATGAAGACCTGCAGCAGCAAGTACAATTCCATCCAACTTTTCTTCCTGCATTTTCGCAATACGTGTTTCTACATTTCCACGAATTCCACATACACATAAATCCTTTCGTATGTTTAATAATTGTACACTTCTTCTCTTACTTCCTGTTGCGATTTTTGCGCCTTGTGGCAATTGTTCAAGTGAAGTCGCATTACGTAAAATCAAGACATCTCGTGCATCTTCTCTCAACAATGTTTTTGTAAAACAAAGACGATCATCCAATTGAGAAGGCATATCCTTCATACTATGAACCGCTAAATCAATATTTGCATTTATAAGTTCTTCTTCAATCTCTTTTACAAAAACACCTTTATCATTCAATTCATCTAAAGGTACATCTAACCTTTTATCGCCTGTTGTTTTAATGATTTTTAGTTCTACTTCTACATCATCATAAGCTTCTTCCAGTAGATGTTTCACTTGTTCACTTTGCGCAATCGCTAGTTTACTTCCTCTGGTTCCTAATATCCATTTCATTGTTCATCATCTCCTTGGAAAAGCATTTCCAACATTTGTTGATACGCTTTTTGATCTTCTTGTTCTAACTTTTTTAGTTGCATTACTGGTTCTTTAATCAACCGCATAAACGAACTGTGTAGTACTTTCTTTAATACATATTCTTCATGACTTGATAGTGTAAGCTTCCTTTTTAACAAATCATAGGTTTGTGTTGCCATCTCTTCACTTCGTTTTTGCAAAGTTAGAATAGTTTCATCAAAGCTATGATGTTGTAGCCACTTCCAAAGTTCTTCGATATCCTTCTCTAATATTTCATGGTATGTTTGTAAGGCAGATACACGTCTCGACAAATGTATACGTGCATATTCTTTTAAGTCATCCATATCCAACACATGGACATGTTCAATTGTACGAAGATTGGTATCAATGTCTCGAGGTATTGCCAAATCTATCATATAAAGAAGTTTATGTATGTTTGGGAAATTATCCTTTTTAAGAATGATATGAGGACTTGCAGTTGCACTACAGATGACATCGCATTGTTGTATAACTTGGTAACGTTCTTCAAAAGGAATGATTTCGATATCTTTATCTATTTGGATATGTTCTTTAGTTCGATTGCATAATAAAAGACGTTTTAGGTTTTCTTCCTTTGCATAGGTACGCATCAATTCTGCCATTTCTCCATTTCCAATGATCATCATCGTCTTATCTTGTAGGGATATGTTTTCCTTTAATTGTTGCATTGCTAAATACGCAATGGATAATGGTTTTTGTTCCCTTTCTGTTGTGGCCTTCAAGTTTTTAATACTTGCAAAACAGCTTTGAAAGATCTTATGTAATTGTTTTCCACAAGCGCCTACCGCACGTGAAAGTTCATATGCATTTTTCATCTGATGTAGTATTTGGTCTTCACCTACTACTAAAGAGTGATATCCCCCACATACTTCAAACAAATAAGTGATTGCTTCTTTATCTGTTTTCTCAAAGAGATAAGGTTCTATCTCTTCTGTTGTATATTCCATAAACAAGGCTTTTAAATTCATGCGTTGTTGTTCATGTTCAAATAAAAAGTATACTTCACTACGATTGCATGTAGAAAGAAGTACTGCTTGTCCTATTCCATAGGATAATAATTGCTCATAAAAAGAAAGAATGCGCGTATCACTAAATGCACAACGTTCTCTTAAAGATATATCCGTATTTTTATAACTTACTCCGATTAGTGAAAATTTCATTTGCACACCCGCTTTTATCGTAGTTATATTATACAAATTTCATTCCCTACTTACAAGGAAACACCTATAATAATTGCTTATGATGGTATAAGCAGAAGTTTTTTTATGAAATGTTTGTTTTGTGGTATCATGTATACATAAACAACTTTGCAAAGGAGCGGCATTATGAACAAAGAACTTTATCAAGAACTAGAACAAGAAATACATGAATTTCATGAGAAAACAAAGCAGTTCATCAACAAAGAAATCAGTGTAAAAGATTATAAAGGATATTCTGGTGGATTTGGTAGTTATGCACAACGAGGTGGACAAAGCTTTATGCTTCGTCTGCGTATGAATCAAGGAATTGTCACGAAAGATAAATTAAAATTTGTTATTGATGCCTGTGAAAAGCATCAAGTGAATAAAGCACACTTTACTACTTGTCAAACTATTCAGCTTCATGATTTGAGTGGTATGGAAATTTCCGATATCATGTTGGATGCCTTACATCATGACATTGTATGTCGTGGAGGTGGAGGAGATTTTCCTCGTAATGTCATGTGTTCTCCATTAAGTGGATGTGACCCTCAGGAAACCTTTGATGTCATCCCCTATGCGCAAGCTGTTGGAGACTATATGTTAACACTCATCAATAAATTTTCATTACCTAGAAAATTAAAGATTGGATTTAGTAACAATGATAAAAATGAAACTCATGCGACTTTTAGAGATTTAGGGTTTGTAGCCAACAGTGATCATACCTTCGATGTATATTGTGCTGGTGGTCTTGGAAACAATCCAAAAATGGGAGTAAAAGTAGGACATCATGTAGCTGGAGAAGATATCTTATATTATGTATCCGCTATGGTTTTAATTTTTATGCAATATGGGAACTATGAAAATCGTGCAAAAGCAAGAACTCGTTATCTACAAGAAGTTCTTGGAAAAGATGGTTTGATAGAGGAGTTTCAGAAGAAGGTAGAAAATGCATTTGCTGGTGAACAATTAAAACTTCAAGTGGAAGAAAGAATTGTTCATAAAACAGGAAATGGAAATATTGTAGATCGTAGAGTTACGCCACAAAAACAAACTGGATTATTTGCTGTTTTCTATCATCCAATTGGCGGAACCCTTACACCAAAGAAGTTATCCGATATTTATGAAGTAATTAAGGATATGGAAGATGTGGAACTTCGTATTACTCCACAAGAAGGAGTATACATTGTAAACTGTACAGCAGACGAAGCCAAGCTTGTTTTAAATATTACAAAGGATGGCGCACGTAATGAATTTGAAGAAAGCGTTGCTTGTATTGGCGCATCTACTTGCCAAGTTGGTTTACGTGATTCACAAGGCACACTGAAAGAAGCAATCATGTATTTAAGAGAAAAAGAATATGCGGATCATGTTCTTCCTCGTATCTTTATTTCAGGATGTCCAAGTTCTTGTGGTACGAATCAAATCGGACCATTAGGATTTCAAGGAACCGTTAAAGTTATCGATAAACAAGCATTCCCTGCTTATACATTAAGCATTCATGGTAAGGAAGCTTTATTGCATGCTACCTTTGGAGAAACAAAAGGTGTTATCCTAGAAGAAGATGTTTGCTGTTTCCTGGAAAGCATTGCAAATCAAGTAAGCAAGCATACTACAACTTATGTAAACTGGATAGAAGAATATCCTGAAGAATTACAAACTATTCTAACAACCTATATTAAATAAGAGCTGACGGTGTCAGCTCTTTCTTATTCATCACTTTTTAAATTTGCAACTTTTATAATATTTTGTAACCATTTAGGATAATACGGATATTTAGGATGGATTCCATCATACTCAAATATATCATCTTCCCATTGCATCAAATAACTATTGTCAATAAATGTAAGATCCATTTCTTCGCACATCGTCCTTAACGCATTATTGAATCTAGCAATCACCGTGACACCTCCAAATTTTGCAAGTGTATCACTACGCATAGGAATGATCGAATTAATATAAATGTTTGTTATATCATGTGCATATAAACGTCGAATTTGTTCTTTATATTTTTCAATAAAAGCAACTTCATCTCCACGAAAACGATAAATATCATTTTTCCCATATTCCATAAATATAATTTTTGGTTGTAAGGCAATCACGCGTAACATATCCCCATCTATCATATCTACACTTCTACCACGTTTGGCAATGACATTATTTTTTCTAAGCAACCGATAATCCAAAATAGATTCCGCTAAAGAGTCTCCCATCAAAACGGTATCTTGAAAAAAAGGTAGCATAGCATAAATTGCTTTCTCACTTTTTTTGCACTTGTGTAATGTATGCATATTAAAATCAATTACGTCTATCATAAAAATGATCCCCTTCTATCACCATGTATTACCAGAATAATATAACCTTGTACTAATTAGTACTTCACACTATTATAGTAATCTAAAGCAATACAATTTTCAAGATAAATTTGTAATTTTTTTAATAAGCTTTCCTATCATAGTACCGGTCAACAAATAAAGCATATTATTAAACGTTGTACAGAAAACTTTATACAATGTATGAAAACCCTTATTCTTATACACAAAAGAAAACGGAACATACGACATTGCGTTTGTTCCGTTTCGCAAACCTTTTGAGTACACTAATATATTCTTTTGCTTAAAGCACTTCTTCAGAAAGTATTCTTTCATAATGATCTAAAATTTGAATTATTAGTTTTTGTACAGTTTCCATATTCATATTTCTAAGAGCCAATTTTATTTCACTCTTTGTTTCTTCGCTAGGAACTCCATAACTATCTTGTTGTTTCAATAACATAGTAAATACTTGCCAAACAAAAGAATCACTCATTTGTTTAAAAATATAAGATAGTGTAGGATTATAACTTTCGCAAATCATATTCAAAATAGGTTGTATAGAAAAGCTTTCTTCTAAATCAAAAAGAATCTTTTCACAAACATCTTGTGAAATCCTTTTGAATTGTTTCTTTTGAAAAGATGCAAGTATCCATTTAGAAAGCTCAAGCATTTCATGAAATATCGCAAGATTATTTTGTACATGAGGCTTTTGTAAAATTTCTTGAAGATTTGTATTCTTATCATATACAAGAATTGTCCCTATTCCATTAACTGACTGCACAATGCCATATAAACGCAATTCCTCAATAGATTTCATAATCGTATTTTTGGATACTCCATATGTTTTTCCTAGTTCCTCAATAGAAGGAAGTTTATCTCCAATTTTTAAGTCTGTAGCCGTCATATTATGGAGGATATCTACACTTACTTGATTGTATAAATAACGTTGTTGAAGTTCAGCTCTCCATTCAAAACCGATTGGATCAAACTCTTTTAGATCACTACAATGCTCTTTACAAAATCGATCTCCTCCTTTATCTACCATAGTGGTAAAGATTGGAATGATTTTTTTCAAAACAAGCGTTTTACCATTTAATGCTTTTTTGAAATTATGCATAGCCGCTACTCGTATTTTCTTTTGTATATATCTACTTGTGAAACGATTGCTATCACTTGTGTTGATTGGTATTGTAATAAAACTCATCATTGTTTGAAACAAATTTAAAAACATAGCATTATTTAAATTCGTAAATGCCAACGTATATAATTTCATCAATTGTTCTAATAATATATTAGGATTTGCATTTTTATCTTTCTCGATGTGTTCGATAATTTCTAACATTTTATTTTGATCTTGACTACTACTTTTAGACAAAGCCTCTTGTGCAATCAAAGGCATAATCAGCCCGAGTATTCTTAATACTTCATGTGCTGTTTGACACTTTGATATAATCATAAGACGATATGCTCGATTGTATTCAAAATCATCAATGTTATATATCACGATATGATTGGATCCTTGCGCTGGCATAACAAATCCTATCTCTTCTAATAAATGTATTGCGTAACGCATCGTATTTCTTCCAACTTGGTAGTATTCACATAACTCTTTCAAAGAAGGAAGTTTTTCACCTGTTTTATATTTTGATTGTAATATATCGTGTTTTAAATGCTCATATACCATATGATATAATGTGTCTTTTTGTTCCATCGTATCACCTTACTTCCTGAGTATCTTTATAAAAACTTTGCAAAACAGTATCTGAAAAGGAGATCTTCACATAACTATCTTCTATCAATAAAGGTGTAACAATTATAGCACATTTAACTTTACATATGATATTTTTTAGGGCTGTTCTTTCTCTTCTTTGTGCTTCCATAACTCCATTTATAAATGAAAATGAAGTTGCATTTATAAATTAAAATGCTACCATATAGATATAAAGAAGTTCATCTAAATCTTGTAAAAAAGAGTATAAAATCAAAAACGCAAGTTCATGAGACTAAAGGAGGATAATTTATGGAGTTTATGGATGCTTATCACACGTTTGTGAAGGATACACTAGAGGAAACACACCAAAGAAATGTACAGGCAATGGAAAAAGCTGCTCAAGTATTGTTTGCCTGTGAACAAAAACAAAAGAAAATCTACACCTTTGGAACTGGACACTCCCATATGATAGGACAAGATTTATACGCAAGAGCTGGCGGATTTGCCAAAATATTTCCTATCGTAGAAATCGAAATGACACTTGCTACACACCCAACAAAGAGTACGCATCTTGAACGTAATGAATCTTATGCTGATGTACTTGATGAAGTTTATACCATAGAAAAAGATGATGTGATTATTATGACAAGCAATTCTGGTAGAAATCCTTTGGTAATTGAATATGCATTACGGGCAAAACAAAAAGGTGCACATCTCATTGCGATTACTTCTCTAACGCATAGTAAACGTATTCAAAGTCGTCACAAGAGCGGTCTTCGTCTATTTGAATGTGCAGATATCGTACTGGATAATATGGCACCACTAGGTGATGCTGGTGTCGAAATAGATGATACAATCAAAATGGGACCTATTTCTACACTTACGGGGTGTTATTTATCCCAATGTATCATCGGTCGCTTTGTTGAACTTCTACGTGAACAAAAAATGCCTGCGCCAGTATTTCGTTCTAGTAATATGGATGGTGCAGATGCCTACAACAAAGAACTTTTTGACCAATACATCATAAAAAAATAATGATTTAGTTCTTTAAGATAGAAAAAAAACATGGGCTTCTAAAAGTTCATGTTTTTATATATTTTGTGTTCACTCACAATCATATCCAGAGGAATATCATGCGCTTCTTCAAAAACATCTTCCACCTTTTGACATTCATGTGCAACACCTATCTTTAATCCTTGGAAATGTTCGAGATAACGATCATAATACCCAGCACCATGTCCCAAACGATTGCATTGTTCATCGAAGGCCACAAGTGGAATCAATAAAACATCCAATGTTTCCACTTCCCTAGCATCTTTGGGTTCACGAATACCATAACTTCCAACACTAAAGCTTGTATGTTCATCGACTTGATAAAAACGAATCGTATGATCTGGAAATGTCTTTGGTAGTGCAAAGGAAACGTTTTTATTTTCCAATAAAGGTGTAAGATTAACTTCACTTCCATATGCGTAATACAATCCAACATTCCCCTTTAAGTATGGTAAGAGGCATTGACATATACGTTCACTATTGGTTTGGATTTGTTCTTTTGAAAGTGCATTTCGCACGCTCAACATTTCTTTTCTAACGTCTGTTTTCATTATCCGATGGACTCACTCATATCGAGTTTTAAAAGTTGATTTAATTCCACTGCATATTCCATAGGCAATTCTCTTGTGAATGGTTCTAAGAATCCCATAACAATCATCTCTGTAGCTTGTGAGCGAGATAAGCCTCGGGACATCAAATAGAACAATTGTTCCTCACTAATATTAGAAACGGTTGCCTCGTGTTCAATTTGTGATGTCATGTTTTTTGATACATTGGTTGGAATCGTATCACTACGTGATTGTTTATCTAGGATTAAGGTATCACATTCTACCTTGCTTTTGGCGTATGCCGCATTTGGTCCATGATAGATAAGTCCACGATAGTTCACTTCTCCACCAATCCTTGATACAGATTTCGATATAATATTGCTGTAGGTATGAGGTGCCAGATGAATCATTTTAGCACCTGCATCCTGTACTTGTTTTCTTGCGGCTACCGCAATCGAAATACAAGTTCCTCGTGCATAAGGTTCTGCTAATATACAAGCAGGATATTTCATATTGGTTTGAGAACCAATATTTCCATCAATCCACTCCATACTTCCATTTTCAAATACTTTTGCACGTTTGGTTACTAGATTGATAATGTTATCACTCCAGTTTTGTACGGTAGAATAACGACATCGTGCATTCTTATGCACAAAGATTTCTACCACTGCCGCATGCAAAGAATCCTTTGAATATACAGGAGCTGTACACCCTTCTACATAATGTATATCCGCACCTTCATCCACAATGATTAACGTACGTTCAAATTGTCCCATACGTTCTGTATTGATACGGAAATAGGATTGTAGAGGTTTGTCTAACTTTACACCTTTAGGGACATAAATAAAGCTACCACCACTCCAAACACAACTATTTAAAGCTGAAAATTTATTATCACTATATGGCACAAGGGTTCCAAAGTATTTCTTAAATAAATCTGGATGTTCTTTCAAAGCGGTATCCGTATCTAAGAAGATAACGCCTTTTTCTTCTACCTCTTCCAACATATTATGATAAACAGCTTCGCTATCATATTGGGTAGTAACTCCTGCTAAAAAATCCTTTTCTGCATCTGGTATTCCTAGTTTATCAAATGTATCCTTAATGGTTTCTGGTACATCATCCCAACTCTTTTCTGTTCGATCACTTGGTTTGATATAGTATGTATAATCATCAAAGTTTAAATCTGATAAATCTGGTCCCCAGGTTTGCATTGGCATTTTTTCAAATGTTTCAAATGCTTTAAGACGAAAGTCCAACATCCACTGTGGTTCCTCTTTTATATGAGATATTTCCATTACCGTTTCTCTTGTTAAACCTTTATCCGTTTTATAAAGACTTGTGTCTTTATCATGAAACCCATATTTATATTCATCTTCCAAAGGAAGCTGTTTTTCATTCATTAAGACTCCTCACTTTCTTCAATGAGTTCTTTCATTGCTTTCCATCCAATGGTAGCACACTTGATACGATTTGCTTGTTTTCCAACATTTTGAAAAGCAATTGCTTCTTGTAACAGGTCTTCATCATATTCTTTTTGATCAATCATAGAAAAATATTCCTCGATGATAACTTTTGCTTCATCAGTACGTTTTCCTTGTAAGAGTTCACTCATTATAGAAGTGGAAGCTGTGGAGATCGTACACGCTACACCATCGAAGCGGATATCCTCCACAACTCCATCACAAATCTTACTTTGTACATAAATATCATCGATACAAGAATCAGAAGCCATATGTTTTTCACCATACCCTTGATCTTTTGTTAATGTATGATTTCTTGGGTATTCATAATGATCCATGATAATTTGGCGTAAGACCATAGGATCTTTTAATGCATCGTTCATTCTAGCGACCTCCTAAAAAAATATATCTAAGCATGTTTCCATTGATGCTTTTTCACATACTGTTAAAAAGGCATCGATATCCTCTTTGGATGTGTATAAATACAAACTAGCTCGTATGGTAGCATCCGCATGTAATTGATTTCCTAACAACTTAGAACAATGTTGTCCACTACGAACACAAATTCCATTTGCATTAAAGAAACTAGCAGCATCTTGAGCAAATACACCTTTTACATTAAAGGTAATAATTCCAGTATCATTGTTTGGGTTATAGACTTCAATATGATCCATCTTTACTAGTTTATCGATTGCATACTTATGAAGTTCTTGTTCATATGCATGAATGTTTTCTAATCCAATTTCACTAAGATAACGGATTGCCGCATGTAACCCGAAGATTCCTTCTATCGGTTGTGTACCACTTTCAAAACGATATGGTACATCCTTTAAAAGGATATTTCCTTCCATATCATAGCGAGCATTGCTATCCCCACCTAAGAACAGTGGATCCATCATCTCTAATAGATCTTTCTTTCCATAAAGGACACCAATTCCGGTTGGTCCACACATCTTATGTGCAGAGAACGCTAGGAAATCACAATCCAATGCTTTTACATCGATGGAAATGTGTGGAACACTTTGTGCTCCATCTACAACTACAATAGCGCCATACTGATGAGCAATCTCACATATTTGTGCCACTGGTAATATATACCCTAGCACATTGGTAATCTGTGCAATCGAAATCACTTTTACTGCTGGATTCATCATCTGTTCAAACGCTTCAAAGTCAAAACGTCCTTCTTCATCTAATGGGATATATTCTAGGAATGCTCCTGTTTCTTGCGCTACACGCATCCAAGGTAGAATACAAGAAGCGTGTTCTGCTTCGGTTGTTAGAATGATATCTCCTTCTTGTAGATATTTTCTTCCATACCCATACGCAACTAAGTTCAATCCTTCACTTGCGCCACTCGTATAAATAATCTCTTCTGGTAACGCATGAAGAAATGAAGCTATATCGGCTCTTGTCTCTTCGTACTCTTTATCTACATAATAGCTTAAATCATAATCTCCTCGATGTGCATTTGCGGAATAGTTTTCATAATAATTAACCACCGCATCAATCACAGCTTTAGGTTTAAGAGTGGTTGCACTACTGTCTAAATAAACCAATGGATGTCCTTGCATCGTCTTTCCTTGCAACATTGGAAAGTCTTTGCGTATTTTTTCATTATTAAGCATGTAGACCCACCTTCATTTCAATTTCATTTTTTAATTCATTTTTCCATTCTTCATGGTCAAACATTTGCGCTATTGGCATAATATACCCAACGCTTAATAACCCCAATGCTTGTTCTCTTGTAAGACCTCTTGTTTGAAGATAATACAATTGATTCGCATCTGGTTGTCCTAGGGTTGTCGCATGAGATGCCTTTACATCGTTTTCATCAATTAACAACAAAGGAACTACTTCACTATTGTGTTGTTCACTCATGGTCAATACACGCGTTGTTTGATGAGATACACTATCATGTGCTCCCTTGTTTATTTTACCGATTGCTTCCATATGGTAATTTCCATGTTCCTTAACTACCGCATAATGTTCCATGGTTCCTGTAGTATATGGAGTCGCATGTTCGATTGCTACTTTAAAATGCTTGTTACCTTCTACAATACAAGCACTCTTGATGTCACAATTTGCGCCTTCTTCACATAAATGAACCATCCCATCGATTGTGGACGCACTAGGATCTAAATCACAGTACGCAAGTTCAAGAGATGCATCCTTATGCACAAAAGCTTCGATATCCAGTTGGATACCTGATGTGCTGTTATTCTTTAGTAAAACTTTCAACTTACTTCCTGGTTGTAACAGGATGTTCACACGTTGTTTGGCATCTAAGCCATCATATGTCACAAATAGCATTGCGTTTACACGTTCGTCTATTTGTAGTTCTAAGAGGTCTTCCTTGCGTGCAATTTGCACCTTTTCCAACACATCTTCTGTAATATGCAATTTCATATTAATTATGTTTTACTGCACAAGTACCTAGCAGCTCTACTTCTTTCTGTTCTTCTTTAACAACGTGTACATTATATTCTTGTTCTAACCAGTCGTATCCTTCCTGATCAATTTTTTCAACCAGTTCACTTCCACCGCTTACAACGATTTTTCCATCTACTAGCACATGTGCATGCGTCGGTTGTAATAAATCATAAAAACGAGCATAATGTGATACGATTAACAAACCTAATCCTTCACTTGTACGCATGTCTTGAATTGCTTGCGCAACAATCTTCAGTGCATCTACATCCAAACCAGAATCAATTTCATCCAACATCGCAATGTTTGGTTTTAACATTTTCATCTGTACGATTTCATTACGTTTCTTTTCTCCACCACTAAATCCTTCGTTCAAGAAACGATGTGCAAGATCCTCTTTCATATGCAAATCTGCCACTGTTTTTTCCATTTCTTTAATAAAGGTAAACAAAGGAACTGGACGTTCTCTTCTAGCATTAATGGCAGCACGTAAAAAATCAGAGTTCGTGACTCCACTTACTTCACTTGGATATTGCATTCCAAGAAACAAACCAGCTTTGCTACGCTCATCTACTTCCATTGCTAAAACATCGAATCCATCAAGGGTGATACTTCCCTCACTTACATGGAATTTTGGGTTCCCCATGATGGCTGCTAATAGGGTGGATTTTCCATTCCCATTAGGGCCCATCAAAGCATGGGTTTCTCCACTATTTATCACTAAGGACAAGCCTTTTAAAATTTCTTTTCCATCTACATCTACGTGTAAATTCTCAATACATAAACTACTCACATTGATCATCCTTTCCTCGCGTGTATTATCATACCAAATTTTCGCCTTTTCTACAATTCAAACGATTCTACATTTCCTAGCATATACATATTTTTTAAGTTCCGTGAAAATTAGGTGAATATTTGTGTTAAATTACGTGAAAGTTTGGAAAAAATTGCATTCAATGAACAAATACACTATAATATTACGGAATAAACAATTAGGAGGACTTTATGATAGAAATACTAAAAAGACAATGGTTTGTCGTATTGGTTGCTGTGATTTTTATCGGTTTTGCCATTTTCTGTGTATACGATACCAACAAGGATCGTGTCAGTGGGAAAACACACGATGGAAAAGATGTCGTCGCAACATTGAGCGGTGATAAATATATTACGGCTGATTCCTTGTATGATACTCTATATAAAAACTATGGAGGTACTACAGTTTCCACCAAATTTCAAGTTGCTGTAATTTCACAATCCGTAAAAGAAACAAGCGAATTGAAAACGCAAGCTACCAACTACAAAGCAAACTTTTTAACACAAGCGGAGACAGGAATGTCTCAATATGGGTATACGGATATCAAATCCTATATCAATGCACAGCTAGCAAACTTAGGATATAGCTATGATACATTAGATGATTACGCAATGTTATGTGTAAAAATCAACAAAATGTCAGAGGATTATATCACAAAGAATTTAGATGCATTGTTTAGCCCTATATATGAGGAAAAATCTCCACGTAAAGTATCTCATATCTTAATCAAAATGGAAGATTCTGAAAATCCAACGGATGCTGAAAAGAAAAAAGTTAAACAAGTTGAAGATGCTCTTGCAAAAGGAGATAGCTTCGCAGAAGTTGCTAAGAAATATAGCGATGATAGCGCGTCAGCAGAAAACAATGGTTCTTTAGGGTATATGGATAGCGATACCACATATGTAGATAGCTTTAAAAATAAAGCGTTGAGCATGAAAACTGGAGAAGTTAGTGAATGGGTTCATGAAAGCAACGATTCTTATAAAGGTTGGCATATGATTAAAGTTGAAGAAACAGATAAAGAAAAGCTTTTAAAAGATAAAGATATCAAAACTGGTTTATATGAAGCAATTCAAAATAACAACAGTGATATTTATAGCAAATTTGTTTGGGAAGCAGCAAAAAAATTAGATATCAAATATGCAAGTGATGATATAAAGAAGAAAATTATGACATCTCTTGATATTGAAGAGTAGGAGGCAAACATATGAAAAAACTCGTATCCTTAATGGCGGTTGCCATGGTGTTTACCTTAGTTGGATGTAAAGATGCTTATGTTGGTGTATCCAAATCTGATGATACATTAGTTACTGTCGGTGATCAAAAAATCACCAAAGGCGAAGTATTCGATATTATCAAAACAACGTATGGTGCTTCTTATACCTTAAATGAAGCAATCAATATAGTTGTAGACAAAGAAAAGATTGCTTTAACAGATGAAATGAAGAAAAAAGCTGATGAGCAATTAGCGACCTTAAAAACAAGTGGTGGCGATGACTTTGTACAACGTTTGAAAGATAACGGTTATGAAAGCGAAGACGATTACAAAGAAAAAGAAATTTATCCAAACCTTCGTCAACAAGGATTGGTAAAGAAATATGTAGAGAGTAAACAAAAAGCATTATTCAAAACATATTCTCCTCGTAAAGCAGAGATTATTGAAGCAGAGTCAAAAGAAAAAGCACAGAGTGCATTGGATGCTGTTAAAGGTGGAAAAAGCATGAGTGAGGCTGCTGGTGAATTTGGTGTCACAACAACGTATAAAGGAGAAGAAGCAATTTATACTTCTAAGAGTTCCCTTCCAACCGTTGTATTCGATAAAATCAAAACAGCTGAAAAAGCAGAATTGGTAAGTTTAGTAGTAGAAGATACTACCAATCAAAAATACTATGTAGTAAACATTACAAACATTGACCCTACTTCCTTTAAAGAAGAAGCCATTGACGCAATTGTTACTACTGGTTCTACAGATTTATCTACATCTGCATCTATATTTTATTTGAAGAAATATGATTTCGAAGTATATGATAAAGATGTTTATGATGGATTAAAATCAATTAACGAAGAATATGTAGCAGATTAAGTCGGATTACCGACTTTTTCTTTTCTATAGATTTATTCTTTGGTATAATAAACCTATAGAAAGAAGGGTGTATATGTGTATATTTTGTAAGATTGTAAAGAAAGAAATACCTAGTTATTGTATTTATGAAGATGATCTTGTCATGGCTTTTCTAGATATCTCTCAAGTAACAAAAGGACATACCCTCATCATCCCAAAGAAGCATTTTGAGAATCTATTAAGTTGTGATGATGAAATTCTTATGCATATGACTAAAGTCGCTAAGATGCTTGGAAAACGCATCATGGAGCGGACCCATGCCAATGGCATGAATTTCTTAAGTAATATGAATGAAGTTGCAGGACAAAGTGTTCCTCATTTCCATATTCATTTGATTCCTCGCTACAGTGAACAGGATGCTTGTATCATACGATTTAACGAAAGTGAAGATCAAGACAAGCTCGCATTACAAGCACTTTTACAAAAGTAACAAAAAAACATGCTCGACATGTTTTTTTTATTACTTCTTCACAATTTCTAAAAACGTAAGATTATAAAGCTTCGCATATTTATCACGTATATACCTTTGGAAATCCTCTTCAAGACTCATATTATAACTCGTATTAACAATCATCTTCTCCCCATATACATTCTCATCTAATATATTGAGAGATGTGTTAATTTCATTAAATGTTAACATATAATAAATCGTTTCTTGCGCTTCTTCTAAAACAGCTTCCCCCTCACTTGCAGTATTCACTTCCCCTTTTGCCTTTACTGTATATATATCAATAATTTTATCCTTCACACTTCCTTGAAAGGAATCCAAGAATACACGATAAGTTAAGGTATAGTTTTCTAATTTCGGTTGTGATTCCACATAGAAAGAAGTAAAATCCTCTTCCAATATAGATTTGATATTGTTCTTTAGATACGTATCACCATAACTTGCGATTTCTTTAAATAAGGATTTTGGAATTTCATCAGCACCAGCAAAACGAACGGGTAAATCTTTTACTTTCACTTTACGTATGGTATTGATAGGATGAATATTATATACACGAGCAAGTTCTTTATCATAGCTTGCAGTTATAGTCAACTCGGCATCATTATAAATTTCACTCTGTGGTGTTACTTCATATGTAATGGAATTCATGAATTCTTGAATTCGTTGATTGTAGGCTTTCATTTTATTCTCAACCTTAACACTCGCAGTGCCTGTTTCTCCACGATACGTTATGGAGGCATCTTTGGTCACATCTACATCTATGGTACGCATAAAGAGGAAATAACTAACGGAATAAAGACTCAATACAATTAACACCATGCATATGACCGTAATACTTTTTCCTTTTGCTGTTTCTTTGCTTGGTAAAAGAACATTCAGCTTCATCCAATTCCTCCTTTCTGTTTCAAATATTCTTGTACATTATAGCATTTTTTCATAGTGATTACTATGCATTCCATCTATGAAATTCTTACAAAAAGAAAAGAAACGCTAGCTCCACGTCTCTTACATTTTCTCCCTTAACGCCTGGTATACTTCTTCACTTACAAAGGCACTCACATCTTGATTATATTTCATCATTTCTCGGATCATAGAACTAGATACATAGGAATATTTTGGATCTGCAAATAATGTTATCGTTTCAATAGAAGGTAGCATATGATGATTCAATGAGGCAATAGAAACCTCATACTCATAATCTTTTACACTGCGTACACCTCGTATGATAGCACATGCTTGTTCACGCTTTGCAAACTCTACGGTAAGTCCAGCATCACTTTCACAGCGAACATTTGGAATATGATGTAGTGCATGATTTAAAAATGTCATACGTTGTTCTAGCGTAAATAACGTTTGTTTTTCAGAATTGTTTAAAATCACCACAATCACTTCATCAAACAAACGAGCTGCTCGTTCGATAATATCAACATGACCTAATGTAATAGGATCAAAACTTCCTGGAAATACTGCTTTTTTCATATACTTACCTCTTCTTATAATATGTGATACGCGTAATACCATACGTTACATCTTTTACTTTTTCAAGACTACCTACAACATCTTCAAAAGTATCTTCTTTCAAGCTTTCACAAACGATATCACCATGTTCACAAAGCATATCATTTTCTTCCAAATAGGTTAAGATACTCATAATCTGTTGTTTCTTATAGGGAGGATCTAAATATACTAGATCAAACTTCTTCCCCTCTATATTTGCCTTACGAAGCGCGCTCTTATAATCCATTTTCCAAACATCACACTTTTCTTTACAGTCTAATGATCTAATATTTTGTTGTATGGTGGAGATAGCCTTACCATGATAGTCCACCATAAGCGAATGGTCCATCCCTCTAGAAATTGCCTCTAGAGACATATTCCCACTTCCCGCAAACAAATCAAGCATCTCTCCTCCATCAAAGTATGGTCCAATACGTGAAAAGATTGCCTCTTTTATTTTATCTGTAGTAGGCCTTGTGGATTGTCCATCCACTGCCTGAATTACGCGAGATCGATATTCTCCAGCAACAATTCTCATTTTTTTCAACTCCTTATGTATAAAGCAATAGGATCAGGGAATGATACTATTGCAACCGAAAGGTTGTTACCCCCCAATCTTTGTTTCTCCTCTTCCCTTTCTTAAAGAGTCCCCATTCCCCTTGGGACTCTTTTTTATCATACCATCCGCACCTTGACGTCGAATCCTTGATATGACAGCTTGTGATATTCCAATGGCACTCATGATTGCCATCAAAGAAGAACCACCACTTGATATAAACAACAAAGGAACACCCGTTAATGGTATCAGTCCAGATACTCCTCCAACATTTAAAGCAAAGTGAATAAAGATATACATAGCCGTACCGATTAAGATTACTTTATACCCTTCACTCTTTGTACGGAAGGCATAATAAAATAACCTTTGTATAATCACTCCATACCCAATCATTACAATTGCCAATCCAAAAATACCCAACTCTTCTACCACAATGGATAAAATGTAGTCATTATCTGATTGCGTTAAATATCCATATTTTTGTATAGAATTTCCAAGCCCTACTCCAGTAATACCACCGCGAGCTAATCCATACAAACCATTGATTGGCTGGTATCCATCTAGATGTGGTGATAGAAATGGATTGATGGCATTGGATATACGCGTTGCAAAATGCCCTATAAAAGGCATCTTTGCGATATAATCAATCCCTACACCACTCATAACAATCAAAGAACAAACACATGCTACAACTAACAATATTTTAATCCAACGCTGTTGTTTTCGTATATTGATGTGTGATGGGATTAAAAAGCAGATTGCACAAAGCAAAAATAAAACAATTAAGGTACCAAAATCTTTTTGTAGAAGAATTGCTGCTGCACAACCAACAAAAAAGAATACAGGTACTTTTACAATTCTCCAAAAATCCCAATTTTTCCGACCAGCGACTTCTACATACACCGCCATCGCAACAATCATAAATACCTTCGCGAACTCCGAGGGCTGTATCGTAACTTCTGTACCTGGAAGTGGGATTCGAATCCATGCATGAGAACCATTTACATCCCTAAACAACTGTGTAGATAGTAACGCTCCTATAATAAATACTGCTGCTATAGGAAGGATCTTTTTTGCATTCCTCATCGAAAAATTATTCGCAAAAAAAGTCATTAATATATAGGACATAACAACAAACATCGCTTGTTTCACAAATACAATTGCTACAATCGCAATGCCATCTTCCGCAACACGCCCTACCGTAGTAGACGCAATCATCAACGTTCCAAAGGCAATTAAAATCAAGATTGTTAACTGTAAAAGAAAATCAAAACTTTTTGGCATTTTTAATGTTAAGTGTATATTTCTTTTGCGCATCGTTTCCTTTCCCTCCTATTCATAATTCATATCTTTTATGATACCATATTCTATCATGATTTTCACTTTTATTTGGCAAAACTCTTCCATTATTTCGTAAAAGCGTATAAAATAGAACAGTAAGAAAAGGAGGAATCTTATGAGTTATAATTATGATGATATAATAAAAGACAGTGAATCAATTGTACGTGAAAAGAGTCTTCCTGTAGAATTGCCTTTAGATAGTGAAAATCGTGCGTTATTAAGCGATATGTTAACCTATGTTCGAGATTCGCAGGATGATGAACTTGCCCAAGCTCAAAATTTACGACCAGCCGTTGGTATTGCGGCCATTCAATTAGGTGTTCCTAAAAAAATGCTTGCAGTGGTTGTTCAAGATGAAGATGGCAATCGTATAGAATATGCACTAGCAAACCCTAGAATCATTTCTGAATCTGTACAAAAAGCATATTTAAAAAATGGTGAAGGTTGTTTATCAGTAGAGAATGAACACGAAGGTTTAGTACCAAGAAGTGCCCGTGTGAGTGTCAAAGGATACGATATGCTACAGGATAAAGAAATTACGATTAAAGCAGATGATTATTTATCCATTGTGCTACAACATGAAATTGATCATTTCTCAGGTATCTTGTTTTATGATCGCATCAACAAGAGTGATCCATGGCTAGCAGATCCTGACGCTATTATCATTGAATAAATGCTCTATGTAGAGCATTTTCTTTTGATTTAAAAAAAGATATACGCTTACATAAAAAAAACAAATGCAAATCAGGTTTATTTTTTATAAAATATGATATAATATTAAAAGATATGAGGTGCATATCAACATGAGAAAGGAGTTTATATGAGTATAAACCAAACAAACAAAACAAATGCACCGAGAACAAATCAGGATATGAATAAAAACAGTTATAATAGAAACAATACAGAACGTAACGATACCCTAGTGTATGCACTAGGTGGATTAGGTGAAGTAGGTAAAAATATGTACTGCTTTGAACACGGAAATGAAATTTTAATCATTGATTCCGGTGTTCGTTTTCCTGAGGATGATTTACTCGGTGTGGATTATGTTATTCCAGATTACAATCATTTGGTAAAAAATAATCGCAAACGTAAAATTTTAGTTATTACGCATGGTCATGAAGATCATATCGGAGGTATTCCTTTTCTATTGAAGAGTGTCGATATCGAAGCTATTTATGCCCCTGCTTTCGCTGTTGCGTTAATCAATAAAAAATTGGAAGAACGTAAAATGTCACGCAGTGTGAAATTGATAGAAATCAATGATCGCAGTTCTTTAAAGATGAATCATTTCACATGTGGATTCTTTAACACAACACACTCCATCCCTGATTCTTTAGGGATTCTAGTGAATACGCCGAATGGACGCGTTGTTCATACAGGAGACTTCAAGTTTGACTTAACACCTGTTGGTTCCAATGCAGACTATCAAGTGATGGCCTATATGGGACAGATTGGTGTAGATTTATTATTGAGTGATTCTACCAATTCTGGTGTCGCAGACTTCTCAATTTCTGAAAAGAAAGTTGCGGCAGAGATTTTAGATACTATGAAGAAGACCAATGGTCGATTGATTGTAGCTACATTCGCAAGTAATGTATACCGTGTTTCACAGATATTAGAAGCTGCGGTTGCTTGTGGACGTAAAGTTATCATCTTTGGACGCAGTATGGAAAATGTAGTAACGATTGGACGTAAAATGGGGAAAATTAAGGTTGGAGAACAACATTTCCTATCCCCTGATCAATTGGCACATACCCCTGCAAATAAAACTTGTATCGTTTGTACGGGTAGTCAAGGTGAACCACTTGCGGCATTATCACGAATTGCGAATGGAACACATCGTTACATCAAGTTGATCCCTGGAGATACAGTTATCTTCTCATCAAGTCCGATTCCTGGAAATGGTGCGAGTGTAAATCAGGTGGTGAACAAGTTGTTCCGTGCAGGTGCAAATGTATTAACGAAATCAATTCTTGGTAACTTGCATACAACAGGACATGCTTCTCAAGAAGAACAAAAACTGATGTTGCAATTGATTAAGCCTAAATACTTCATGCCAATTCATGGAGAATATAAGATGTTAAAACAGCATAAGGATACAGCGATTGAAACTGGATTACCTCCAGAAAATATCTTTACTTGTGCGAATGGAGATGTCCTCACCTTAAGAAACCATCAAGTTTTAGAGACAAGTTGGAGAATTATGGCAGATGATATCTATGTAGATGGTAATGATATCAGTGGTGTATCTACCGCTGTATTAAAAGATCGTTCAATCCTAGGTGACAATGGACTTGTTTCTGTTATCATTGCGATTGATTCAAAAGAGAACAAGGTTTTAACAAAACCTGTTATTGTATCTAGAGGATTTGTCTTTATCAAAGATTCTCAAGGATTATTAAAGGAAGCAGAAACAATTGTTCACAATGCATTAAAAGAAAAGATGCAACAACGTACAACCTTCTCCGAATTGAAGAATTGTGTACGAGGAACACTTGAACCATTCCTTTACAATAAAACCCATCGTAACCCAATTGTAATTCCTGTAATCATCAATTCAAAATCAGCGATGCAGGCAATCATGCAATCACGTGCGTCACATCAAAAAACAAATCGCACACCAAACAAAAAGAATACAACTCCAAAAGAAGCATAGCGTAAGCTATCCTTCTTTTTTCTATATTTCTCATTTCTTTACCAACGTATTTATGATAAAATAGTAAAGAATATGAGGTGCTTAAATTATGGTAAAACGTCTACTTAAAATCGTATCTGTATTAATATTACTTGCATTAGTGGTTGCAGGTGTGTTCTTTTATTCCATATATATATCCGTAGATCGTGTAAATTTATCTTATCAAAATTTAACATCTACAAAAATACCAACAGAAATGAACGATATCAAAATCGCTTATATAAGTGATATTAAATACAATTCCTTTATGAATAAAGAGCGATTGACTTCAATGATTTCTGAATTGAACGATACTGGAAGTGATGTTGTGATATTTGGAGGAGATATGTTTGATACTCCTGATAAAAAAGCTCCTGATTCTACCATTACCGCTGAGATTACAGAAATCTTAAAAAGTATCGATGCACCTTTAGGAAAATTCGCAGTCTTAGGAGATCAAGACTTGGTGAATGAAGAAACAAAAACTTTGGTTTCTTCCATTCTATACAATAGTGACTTTGAAATTATTACCAATACCATTGTACGCTTGCGTAACCAAAGTAATTCTAGCATCTCTTTGATTGGGCTTGATTCCCTAGTAAATGGCACTCCTGATGTTGCTAGCGCATTTTCTAAGATTAACAACGATGAATACAACTTACTTATTACACATTGTCCAGACTTGTTAAAAAACAATGATATCAATACACAATATATTGATACGGCTATTACAGGACACTCCCTTGGAGGACAGATTTATCTTCCTTTATTTGGTCCTCTACATACCGTTACAGGTGCAGAGAAGTATAATCATGGAACATATGATATTAATAAGATGACCTTATTTGTTAGTAATGGATTAGGGACAACAGAAACCGATATGCGTTTATTCGCTCCTCCTCAAATCCTTATCTTCAAACTACATCATGGTACAAACAAAGCATAACAAAGGCAGCCGATTGGCTGCCTTTTTCATTATGATCTTAATTCTGCTTGTACATCTTTCTTTAAAGTTTCTAAAATCAATTCATGAATACTATTAATTTCAGTATCTTTAAGAGTCTTTTCAAAGGATTGGAAAGTGATACTCAACGCGATTGATTTACTTCCCTTTTCCACATGTTCTCCTGTATAAACATCGAACACTTCTACATTTTGAATAATGTTTTCTTTTCCAAGTTTTCCATTCTTCTTAATGCTATTGATAATGTTCGCAACTTTTACATCTTCCTTAACAACAAACGCTAAGTCTCGTGTAACCGATGGGAATTTTGATACTTCTGAGAATTTCACTTTACTAGCTTTATTCTTAAGAAGAATTTCAAGATTGATTTCCATCGCGATAGTATCATTGATATCATATGTTTTTGCCAACAT
Organism: Amedibacillus sp. YH-ame10; assembly: GCF_053848885.1. NCBI lineage: Bacteria > Bacillati > Bacillota > Erysipelotrichia > Erysipelotrichales > Erysipelotrichaceae > Amedibacillus > Amedibacillus sp. YH-ame10. Next base: position 45,204 of record NZ_JBSPFA010000012.1, on the reverse strand, counting down.
TGGATGAAGTTGCCCAACAATACCTAACAACTCTTTTCCTAAATATACTTCCGCACTACGATATGGGTGGAAGTTCTTACAATCGATATGATTTTCTTTGAATACCACACGCTTTTCATCGAATCCAATACTTGAAAGTATCGATTCTACTACACCTTTTAATGTATAGAAGTCCACATCAACACTATAGTTTTGCCAACGATTCTTATGCAGTGCTCCACTTGCCGCAACACAAAGTCGTTCTTCTACATTTCCAATGCCATACGCATTACTGATTTCAAACAATGCGATATCTTTTACACTTCTTGCCTGGTTGTACGCGATACTATCTAATAAGCCAGGAAGGATAGAATTACGAATATAACGACGATCTTCACTCATCGGAGAAGCCAATTCATATACTTGTTCATCTCCCATAACTGCTTCATCAATTTTTTTCTTACTTACCAATGTATACGTAACTGCTTCATTATACCCAAGATCACTTAAGGTAGAACGTAATTTTCTTCTTAATTTTTGACGTTTGTTTAAGTGTCCAAGAGTTGAAGTTGTTTGAGGCATTGTACATGGTAAACGATCATAACCAAGAATACGGATAATCTCTTCAGCGATATCTGGTTCAATCAATAAATCTGTACGATAACTTGGAATCTCCACATGAAGATCTTCTCCAAGTTTTATTGGATTCAAGTGTAAATCCTGTAACACTTCCATGACTTCACATTCCGCAAAGTCAGTACCCAACAATGTATTCATACGTGCTACATTTACATCAATGGTAACTGGTGTATAGTGATTAGAACCAAATTGTACAGTTTCTTCTAATCCTTTCGCATCTGCATATGCAATTAACAATTCAACGGCGCGATCCATTGCCTTAAAGGTAGCCATTGGTTCGATTCCCTTTTGGTAACGAACACTAGCATCCGTGTTTAGATTTAAACGACGTGCGGTATTTCTTATAGAAACATGATGGAAGATTGCTGCTTCGATGATGATTCCTTTTGTTGTCTCTTCAATCTTAGAATCATTTCCACCCATAACACCTGCAATACCAATTGGTTTTCCAGCATTTGTAATGACGATATCTTCATCATTTAATGCATACGTAACCCCATCCAATGCAGTATAGTCTTCATGGATATGATCTTTCACAGTGATCTCTTGATCTTTGATCGCATCAATATCATAGAAATGTAAAGGTTGTCCTGTTTCTAACATTACAATATTACTAATATCTACTACATTGTTAATGGACTTCATACCCGTTGCCATCAATAATTCCTTCATCCATTTTGGAGATGGTTTAATGCTTACTTCATTGATGACTTTTCCTAAAAACAATGGACATTTTTCGCTTTCGCTGTGAATTTTTAACTTCGTTGCACTTCCCTGTGCCGCGATCCCTTCCACTGCAGGAATGTTAACTTCTCTTTTCAAGACAGCACCTGTTTCTAAAGCCATAGACCAGGCTGCTAAACAGTCTGTACGATTTGGTGTTAAACCAATGTCCATAATTTCATCATCAAGTCCAAGATATGCCAAAGGATGTTCATCCCCTACAACCGCATCATCATCCAGTACTTCAATCCCATTCTTGCTGTCTTCACTCAATTGATGCGCATCCACACCTAGTTCTAATAAAGAACAAATCATACCATGGCTCTCTTGTCCACGAATGACACCATCTTTGATTTCTCCACCTGCTAATACGGCACCAGGACGAGCTACAATGACCTTTTGTCCTGCCGCAACATTTGGCGCTCCACAAACAATTTGTGTTACTTTATCACCTAAATCGACTTCACATACATGCAAATGATCACTATCTGGATGATCCACACAAGTTAATACTTTACCAATCACAAGGTTACTACCTTGACTCATTCTTTCGATTCCTTCAACTTCTGAACCACTATTGGTTAATTTATCCGCAACTTCTTCGATTGTTAAATCAGATATATCAACATATTGTTGAAGCCATTTTCTACTTATTATCATTCGTACTTCCTCCTACTCGAAACGAGAGAACGTCTTCAAGAAACGAATATCGTTTGTATAGAAATTACGAATATCACTAATTCCATACTTCAACATCGCAACACGTTCAATACCAATACCAAATGCAAAACCACTTACCTTTTCAGGATCATATCCAGCCATAGAAAGTACATTTGGATGCACCATACCTGCACCTAGAATTTCAATCCAACCAGTTCCTTTACAAACATTACATCCTTTACCACCACAAATATGGCAACTAACATCTACTTCAACACTTGGTTCTGTAAATTGGAAATAACTTGGACGGAAACGAATGGTTCTGCTTTCTCCAAACATTGATTGTGCCAAGAACAATAAAGTTCCCTTCAAATCTGATAATTTGATACCCTCTCCAACAACAAGTCCCTCACATTGCATAAACTGATGAGAATGTGTCGCATCATCATCGTCCCTACGATACACCTTACCAGGACAAATGACTTTTATAGGTAGAACTTCATCTTTCGCAAAAACTTCCAACTGACGCGTCTGTATGGCCGTTGTATGCGTACGTAATAGTTCCTCTGCATTGATATAGAACGTATCTTGCATATCTCTAGCAGGATGATCCTTTGGAATATTTGCACGTTCAAAATTATACAAATCAAATTCCACTTCAGGACCCTCTTCCACTGTATAACCTAACCCAACAAACAAATCTTCCATTTCCTGTTGAATCAACATAAGAGGATGCATATTTCCTAGTGTAGGTTTTTGTCCATCCAACGTAATATCAATCTTTTCATTTTCAATACGTTGATTCATCTCTTCCACTTCTAAAATCGCCTTACGTTCTTCAATTGCACTTCCTATCAATGTCTTTACATCATTGACCATCTGTCCAAATGCAGGACGCTCTTGCGCACTCAAATCCTTCATAGACTTCATAACTTCCTGAATAGGACCTTTCTTACCAAGGTACAATACACGAAGCTGTTGTAATTCATTTACATCTTTACAAGATGCAATCTTGCTTAAACCTTCTTCTTTTAACGTCGTTAAAACATCCATAATTCAACTTCCTTTCCAATAAAAAAGTCGTAAGACTACAGGAACGCTTACTATAGCGCGGTACCATCCTGTTTCATCTTGCGACACACCTTGTTTATCATGATAACCGTCATGGATACGGGAGATGTTTAATCTCACTCCTAGGTGAATTCATAAAGCTATCCTTCAAGAAGACTTTCAGTCCATGATCTTCTCTCCCTAAGATGAGTTGCTTTATTACTAATCCTTATCATCGTTTTCTAGCTTATTATAGCCAATTTTCACATAAATTACAAGGTTAAATTAGAAAGCTTTCTAAGAACTTTGAAAATTCCTCTTCATTTTGTATCCTAGCGTTCATTTGTATGATATAACCCTTGCGATATGCATGCACCCAATACAACGTATTTCCACTCTCTTCCTCATAACGCTTATTGATTGTAAGTTTATAACCCTTGTATTGTTCAACACTGTCATCGTTCTCAATATCATATGGAATGCACCTTGGCATACGTTCATCCTGATAAAATACGTCGATTGCTTCCTGTGTTCCTTTTTCAAAGTGATAGGTAAGATTGGCATAAGGACCAATGGTTTTTTCATCATTCCAATATTGCATATAGTTTATATTCGAAGTGAACCCTGTTGGAATATGCAATTGTTCTAGGGTAGGCGCAATCTGTACCATCTGATTTCGAACTTCTTCATTCATTGGTTCTACAATTCCTGAAATATCTCCTGAGGTCTTAGCAACTTCTTCTATACTAAACGTCTCCTCTTTTACATACGCATTTAGATTGAAAGGCGCCTCCACAACAGGACTTTTTTCTTCAACTACAGGGATACTTTCATTAGGCTTGTAAAAGCTATACAATACTCCTATTCCAACACATAAACATAGCATCACACAAGCTGTCGCATAACGCATCCCAATTCTTCTTGTGGTTGTTTGCTTTGTACTCATTGCTTGTACTGTCTTTAGAATAAGCTCTTCAGGTATTTCTAATTCCTCATTAATTTGCTTATAGGTTTTCAAATTCTTCACATCCTTCCAGTTGTTTCTTTAATAGATTACGTGCTCTTTTTAGCTGTGTACGTATCGTCGCATCTGGCAAATGAAGGATAGACGCAATTTCTTGAGAGCTATACCCTTCATAGTAGTATAAATGGATAACTTGTCTATATTTCAAAGGAAGTTTTAAAACTACTTCATATAGTCCATATTCCTCTTCTTTTAACATTGGAATATCTTCAATCAAGGGAGCACTATGACGAACAAAAGCAGACATAAAATGATTCTTACAACAATTTCTAGTCACGACGAAAAACCATGCTTTGGCATGCTCTTCATTTTCAAATACTGGTTGTTTCTTTAGATAGCGTAAAAAGACTTCTTGAAACACATCATCTGCCACATCTTTGTGTTTGGTAAGTGAAAGGGCAAAACGATACACACTATGTCCATATTGTTCAATTAACTTCTCCGCTTCTTGTGCACTTAAAGCTTCCATAATTACCCCCTTTCGTATGTTATACCCTAGATTCTATAAGAATGTTTCAAAAAAACAGGAAAATTTCCTGTTTTTTTCGAATATGATTTATCCCATTAAATATTGATGTAATTCGTTTGGATCATCACTATATTTTTCAGCTACTTCTCTACTCACTTTTCCCGTACGAACAAGTCTTGCTAAATCGTAATTCAAAGATTGCATTCCTGTTTTCACCCCTGTTTGTATCAAGGAATTGATCTGATGCACTTTGCTTTCACGAATCATTGCCCCTACAGCATCTGTACCCGTCATAATTTCAAGAGCCGCTACGCGTCCACTTCCATCACTTAATGGTAACAATTGTTGTGTAATAACTGCTTTTAAAATACCTGAAAGTTGCATACGTATTTGGGATTGTTTTTCCGCTGGGAAAACGTCAATGATACGATCGATTGTCTTAGCTGCCCCAATAGTATGTAAGGTACTAAACACAAGGTGTCCTGTTTCCGCAAGTGTGATAACAGAAGCGATTGTTTCGTAGTCACGCATCTCTCCAACTAAAATAACATCTGGGTCTTCACGCATTGCAGAACGAAGTGCCATATCAAATGATTCTACATCACGACCTATTTCACGTTGATGAATTAGCGCACGCTTACGTTCATATAAGTACTCTACAGGATCTTCAATCGTTAAGATATGACAATCTTTTCTCTCGTTAATATATTGCATAACAGCCGCTAGTGTTGTGGATTTACCACTTCCTGTAGGACCAGTCACAAGTACAAGCCCACGAGGTTCCATTGCTAAATCTTTTAACACACTCGGTAAACCCAATTCTTCTAATGACCATATATGATTGTTAATGATACGTAAAGCCGCACAAAGTTTCCCTTGTTGACGATACACATTCACACGTTGGCGTTCATTTCTACTATCCACATAGGTAAAGTCTAAATCCTTCCCATGCTTCAACAATTCTTCTTCATGTTCATTGATCATAGAATGAATCATATCGTTCATTTCTTGATCACTAATTGTTCTTGGATAATCTACTAATTTTCCATTCATTCGAATCATGGCACTACCACCCACATTCAAATGTAAGTCACTACACTTATGATCTCTAGAATACGCAATCATTTCTTCTAATAATGCATTCATATTTGCTAGCTCCTTAATCTGTATAAGCTGAAATCTTATACAATTCTTCCATCGTTGTCATACCTTCTTTAACGAGTTGAATTGTCGCTTCTTTTAATGTTACAAGGTTTTGCTCCTTTTTAACATATGCATACATATCATTAACTTCCGCATGACTACTAATTAATCTACGTAACGTCTTATCAATCAAAATAACTTCATGAACAGCTGTTCTACCTTTGTATCCAGTATTATTACAATGATTACAACCAGCTCCATGATAAATAAATTCAATATCTTCACCAAGTTCATCTTTTTCAATATCCGTAGCTTTGATCTTTGTTTTACAGTGAGGGCAAATGGTTCTTACCAAACGTTGAGAAACAGAACCAATCATAGAGTTCGCAACCATAAATGGTTCTACACCCATATCCTCTAAACGAACGATTGCGGAAATCGCATCATTCGTATGTAAAGAACTAAGAACTAAATGTCCTGTAATTGCTGCACGTACAGAAATAGAAGCCGTTTCACCATCACGCGTTTCCCCTACTAGGATAACATCTGGATCTTGTCGCAATAACGCACGTAATCCCGTTTCAAAATTAAGACCCGCCATATTATTAATCTGCATTTGATTCACTCGTTCTATATTCTTCTCTACTGGATCTTCAATCGTTGAAATATTCACCTGTTTCTTTGCTAATGCTTCCAATATCATATACAACGTAGTTGTCTTACCACTTCCTGTAGGACCCGTAATATAGATAATACCATGAGGCATTTCCATCATCTTACGCATCTTCACAAAGTTTTCAACGTTCATACCATATTGACTATCATTACGAATAGGTGTATTACTATTCAAGAAACGAAGTACCGCTTTTTCACCATATACTGTTGGAATTACAGACACACGTAAATTCATTTTAATGTTTTCAATAGTAACCATAAAATGTCCATCTTGAGGAATACGTTTTTCCGCGATATCCATATTACTCATAATCTTAATACGGACAATCAAAGATTGATGCAATGTTTTCGCAAGCTGTACATAATCAACAATCATTCCATCGATTCTCATACGTACCATTGTTTTATCTTCATATGGCTCCACATGGATATCACTTGCATTTGCTTTATATCCGCGAAGAATCAAGGAATTGAATAATTTTACAACTGGTGTATCATCTGTTTCAGAATCAAACAATTCACTTTCATCAAATTCAAAGGATACAAAATCTTCACTTGCTTTATTCGCAACTTCTTTCGCATTGATTTCAGAATAATAATAATCAATGGCACTTAATATTTTTGCTTTCTCACAAAGACAAACAGAAATACTCATACCCGTAACTAAACGAACATCTTCAATTCCATAGAAATTCAAAGGATCACTCGTTACAATCGTCAAACGACCATTATTTTCACTAATCGCAATCAAGTTATATTTTTCTGCTAATGCTTTTGGTATTTTTGCGACAGCATCTACTTCAATTTTCACATCATCTAAATCTACTACTGGCTCATTCAATTTATCAGACAATGCCTTCAACATTTGTTGCTCAGAAATAAAACCCAAATCAATCAAATGTTGTCCCAAACGCTTAGAGCGATCATTACGCTGTGCTTCCAATGCAGATTGCAATTGATCTTCATTGATATAACCATACTCTTTTAACACTTCACCTATTGGTATATTTTTCATACAATCACTCCTCTACGCCTGTGTCCAATTTCCATTGCCTTCATATTTCACTTCTACCCATATAGATTTATCTGTAGGTTCAGTCCCTACGAAATCATCTTTTTTAGCCAAATAAAACTTTCCATCATAGCGAATAATATCCCCCTTTAAATATCCACTTGTTTCATCCCAATTCAGTTGAATCTTTTGCCAATCATATTCCCCTTTTTTATTTTTCTCACCTGGAGCAATATTCCCATCTCCATTTTGCACTGTCATCCATACAGCACCATTGTACTTAACAAATTCATTCATTGAACCATGACCATTTCCCTTATACTCCTCTATCACAAGATTTGGGTCATCATCCTTATTATTTACTGTATCCTGATACTTTTCTAAATTACAACCATTATAATAGTCTGGGAATGTTTCCTTATCATTTAAATCAATGAAGTCTTTTGCAGAATCCTTTGGACCTTTCCAAACCGCATAAGCAGCTGGATTATTTGGAAGCACATCAGAAGCACCTCCATCCGTACGAATCATTTGATAGTATTTACCGGCATATACGATAATATCTTTGTAATCATAATAGGAAGCTTCACTATAATCTTTACTAATTTTCTTCCAATTTGTAGATTTATCTGGCCTAGTACTACCCGCATCTGTAGCAACTTCTAATCGATACCAAGCACCATCTTTATCAGGGTATTGAACAAAATCTCCTAAAACATATTGTTTCCCAAGATTGTTCCATGCATTCTCAATCCAAACACCCTTATTATTACTTGCAGAATCCTCAAGTGCAGTGATAGCTTCATTCTTACAATGAATTTCATCCGCAACAGTACCACTGCTATCAATAGTTGGAGTATCGTTCACAAAAGGATTTGTACCTTTTTGATAAAATATTCTACGTGTGCCAACGATATTCAACAACTCTGAATATTGATCCTCACTTGCGCCATTTGAAGAAAATACATTATTCTTCAAATTAATCAATTCTAACGTATGAGATGTCTTATATATCTCTTTATTGTTGTTATCCAAAAAAGCAAAACTCAAATCCATACGATAATCATTTTTATAACAGCGTGCTTTTAGTTCTAAAATATTGTTATTATAAAAATCATCTGTATACAATAGTAACTCAGAAGCATCATCCCCCACATATGTAGTCTTTATGAGATGTTTTTCACTATTCAAAGATAATGCATACCAATCACCATAAGCCTTAGGTTTTTCATCCGCCACAACTACACTGCTAGCATACGCTAACTCATCTCTTATTAAATCAGCTATTTTATCAACAGCAAATTTATTAACATCAGCACTCTCTGTTTTGTTAAAGTATCCAAAGCTATTCAATATGATAGAACCAGCAACAACCATAACAATAGAAGTAATGACAAGAGTAACCAATATTTCAATAAGTGTAAATCCTTTGTTATTTGTTTTCATAGTTACCTCACCTCTTTCTTCTTACTTACTTCCAGATATCATCTGGGTTGCTTGGATTGTATTCCGCATTCATATCAAGTTTTTTCCACCCAATAGATTTGTCTGATAATTGCAATTTAAATGTATCCCAATTCATCCAATCACTATTTCCTTTATATGATAACGCTGAAAATCCACGGAGGTTATATAAAGGCGCATAGGTCATAACATAATCATCACCTTCATAATAATACCAACTAGAGTTCTCATAGTTGTAAACAAAATGAATAACTTCTTTTACAGCATTTTCAGTTGATGAATAATCGTTATCTTCATGATATTTATCATACTTAGACAAATAGATTAACACATTTTTAGCATTTGAATCTTGCATAGCGTGTTCCCAAGGATAATACGCTTTCAAATAATATGGAATTGCACTTTCTTTTAAAGGTAATATTTCAATAGGATATCGTATATAATCATCTTTCGCATTAAATTCTGGATAATAACTACCTGATCCATCACTTATAGCTGCATCCTTTTTAAATATGAAGTTCAATCCAACTTTCGTATTATAGCCACCATTCAAAAATGCATTCGCACGTTCTGTAACCCTTAAATAAAACGAATTTGCATTATTAACAACATCAGGATCCACTTTCGAACTTGCCGCATTTTGAATAGACTTAAGTGTTATAATGCCATCGGACTTCATGCTATGTTCACTTACATTGTATTTTGCAGATACTTGCTTTCCTTTAAAATTCTTTATTTTAACTCCATCCATTGTTTTTGATGTAGTTACTACTTCTTTATTTGTTTCAGAATCCGTTTTTTCTGCTTTTGACAATAACGCATTGCTTTGATTCTTCACCGTATTTGCATTTCCCATAACACGGATTACATTCGCAAATCCGGTCATAATCATAAGCCCAGCAATTGACAATATGAAAATCGCCATCAAAGTCTCCATCAATGTCATACCTTTATTATTTTTCATATTGTCATCTCCCTTCTATTGCAACATATTTTCTTCTGTAAGGAAATTTGCTACTAAGTAATTCCATTTATCTTCAGCATCATTAGAAGAATCAAAAGATGTTGGTGCTAATGACATAGGTGCACCATTTGGGGTTAAGCGAATTTGATTAATATAATACCAATGTCCATTATAGAACACTAAATTGATAACGCCTCCATTGCTAGGAGTAGCTGATTCATTCGCAAACACAAACAGTAGGTTATACCAATTTGTGTATTTTGGCTGAATATAATAAGGTTTACTCAACAATTTATCCTTCGAAATGCTCTTTTCTACTTTTTTGATGGATTGTGTTCCATCAGGTAGTGTAACGGCTGTAGGTATAATAAGCTTATCCTTCGCAGTAACTTCATCTACATTATATGGAATATAGGTATGTTCATTATTTCTATTAGCCAAATAATCACGTAAGGTTTTGTCATCAAAATACTTCAAAGCCTCTAGTCTTGCCCTCATAGTTTCATCTACGTTCTGCCAAGATTTATCTTCTTTCATATATTGAACCAATGCTCTCACAGCAGATTCTTGATTCATACCTTCACTCATTTTTTGTGAGAAATACTCATAGAATTCTCGCATGTCATTCCCTACTTTGTAACCAAGTGTAACATTATTAAAGACTTCATCCGCATCACCATTTTGATAATAACGTATGATTTGCCATTTATCTCCAATACCATCGATATACCCCAATTTTAAATCCGCTCTAACTTCATACTTTTGACTATCGTACTCCGCAATCACGCCAATGGTAATATATCCCTTCATTGATTTATCCGTCTTATTGATCAAAATATAGCTTTCTAGTATATCCCCAACATTCGCTGTTGTTGGAAGAGATACCGTCAAAGGTATTCGTTGTCCTTCACCTAAGATTGGTGTAAATTCATCCTTAGATGTATCCATAAATAAAGCTAAGTATTCTTCATTGCCTTTTTTGATATTTTCTGCAATGTCTTCCACAACACCCTTAGCAGTTAAATACGCTTGTCTTTTAGAATTTGTTTGTAATGTACGATGATAATAGGAATACGCAATCGTCAAACTGCCCGCAATTAAAATGGACAAAACGCCTATTACAACAATCGCCCACAACAATGCGGATCCCTTCTGATTTTTCTTCATATCATCACCAACCTAATTTTAAACCATGAACACTTTAAATGTAACCGTCATTGTGTTCGATAATAACAACTGACTTGAGTATGTTACTTCAGAAACTTTCAATGTTTTTATTGTGTTTGCATCATTGACCATTGCTTGTAAATTTGAAATAGTTCCAGTAACGGTTAACGTTACATTATATACTTTCGCTTTTGTTTTTTCTGTTGCATTTTCTTCAGTAGTTGCCTGTGCATCTTTGGTCTGTGCTTTCGCAAGTTCTTGTATATACTCTTCGTAGTTTACAACTTCTTCTTCACTTACCTCAGAAACCTGCAATGACATTGGCTTCAAATAATAATTAACTGCTAATGAAGTAATCAATTGGTCAACGTCTTCTGTACGTGTTAAATCCGCAATATAGAAACGATCGATTGCCGTATTATAATCTTTCGTAGCTGCTTCTATTTTGGCATCTAAATCTTCATACTCAATAATCCCAGCTTTTGTCGACATCCACTGCGTTTCAATCGTCGTATATTTTGCTTTTAAATCATTATATTTTTCAAGTGCAGGCATGCATAGTAGAAAGCCTCCACCTACAATGATCAAAATATATACCAATACATACAGTAGGATTTTTTCTCTCTTTGTCATATTTTTCATTCATATCACCTACTTCAAGATACATTCAACAGTTGCGGAATATACGGTTTCCTTCACTGTTTCTTGCTCGCTCTTTGTTATATTTCCTAATATATTTGATACACTGTTATTACTTGAAGATGATGTGCCTTCATTTGCTTTTTCAGAAGCTGCATACCCTGCATAAGTCACTTTCGCAAATTCCCCACTTGCTTTTAGATTACGCACAAATTCCTCTGTGTTGCTCTCTGTAGCAGTTTGTATAGTTACGGTTATAGCTTGCGAAACTCTTGTATAATGAAACCCTGTAATCGTAACTTTTCCGTTTCCTGAAATAATCAACTGATCAAATGTACCTTGAGACAATTGTGGATAAGACTGTATGTCTTCGTACAATTTCTTATATTTCTCCGTATTTGCATAAATTCCTTGCAATGTATTTGCCTTAGCAACATTTGGATCTTCTGCAATCTTTTTCTCAAGTTGCTTGATTTTGACATTCATCTCATCAATATCCCCTTGCATACCAATGCTTTGTAAGGTCACATAGCCAAACACTCCTGCTATAATAACTGCCAATATAACTGGAGGTATTGCATACTTCATTATGGAAGCGTATTTTGATGGTTCTTTTTTCTTTTTAAACGCATTTAATAAATCAATGTCTTTTGTTTTCAATTTCTTTTGAAGCATCTCATACACCTCACTTTCTAATTAAGCATCCAACGCAATAAACGTAGTCATTCAAATAAAATTTTTCTTTTTTCTCACTATTCGTTACATATATAGTTTTTGAATCTGGAAAACGCCCTGCTTGAATTTCCAAATTCTCTTCTACCATTTTAGACAATGCAATTTCTTCAGATTTCTCTAATCCACAAAAGAACGCCATTTCAATTGGATATGGACTTCTCTTCGATTTGTTAAATTGAATCAATTGAGATATATTACTATTCATTTCTGTAAGAAAATCCGGTGTTCCACGTTCTGAAAACATACGAGAACGATTAGAGAACGTATAATGGTTATTCTCAAATAAATAAGAAGAAACATTATTCGCATCCAAAACAGATACAATAAACGTCTTATCTTCAAAATCACTCAATTCTTCAGTTAGTTTATGTAATGTATTCACGGAAATATCAATACTATCTACTTTTATACCAGCATTTTCGAATACTTCCAAATAACTTGAAATAAGTTTACGTTCCACAGCACAACATAGGATTTCTCCTCCTACTTTATCTGCTTCTGTATACTCATTGCGAAGAACACTATAATCATAAATTAAATCCTCATATCCTTCTTCAAGATTAGAGAGTTCATTTTTCACTACTTGTGTCAATTCACTCTTTTTCAGTGCGGGCACATCAACGTTTTTTACTAAGATTTGTCCACTGTCGATAACAATACGACAATGCTTCACACCTTGTTCTTTCAACGTCTTCAAATTTTCTAAAATTTGCGCCTCATCTGTAATCACACCATTGATCATAGTTCCTTCATCCAGAGGTAGTTCTAGAAAGTTATGGATCTTTATCATATCTGATTTATCAGATGATCCCTGTATCAACTGAATACTATTCGTCGATATATATACTACGTTTTCACTTGCCATAATGTCCTCCTATGCGATTCCTGTTGGATTTTGATACATCTGGTAAATTGGTAACAAAACAGAAAGCATGACCATCAATACAATAACTGCTAAAATAATGATCATTACTGGTTCCATAATGGTAACCATTCTTTGCGTTGCAGCTTCTGATTCATAATCAAAATCATCCGCAATACTTGTTAACATATCCTCTAATTTACCGCTCTCTTCACCAATAAAGATGGATGTACTTAACTTAGAATCAAACCCTTGAATTTTTTGAACACTTTGTGATAATGCAGAACCATTACGCACCATTGTAATAGTATCATCAAATTGCGATTCTAAGTATTTATTACCAACTGTTGTTCTAGCAATTTGCAATGCATTTATAATTGAAATCCCACTTGTATACAAGGAACATAAATTACGTGCAAATCTAGCTGTATATATAATTCTTAATAACTTTCCAAACAAAGGTGATGTAAGTTTGAATTTATCAAACTTATATCGAATCTTATCAACTCTCAATAAAGAAGAAATAATAGCAATGATCATCAATACTCCAATCAAGAACAAATACCAATATTCCAACATAGCTTTCGAGAACGCATTCACTAATCGCGTAACAAGTGGTAGTTCCATTCCTTCAAAAATATCTTGAAATTGAGGGATAATCAATGTAAACACCGCAACAATTACAACCACAGTCATACATAAAAGAATAATCGGATATACCATGGCATTTTTCACTTTGCTTTTTACACGATTGTCTTTTTCATATTGAATCGCCATCGTCTTCGCAACTTTTTCCATTTGCCCACTAGCTTCTCCAGAACGATACATATTAATCATCAACTCAGGAAAAGCCTTCCCTTGTTCTTCCATTGCCGCAGACAATGTCAAACCTTGTTGAAGTTTACGATAAATATCTGTATAAATTCTTTTAATTTTAGGATTCTCTTCCCTTTGTAAAAGGATTGATATTGCACGTATCAAACTTACACCTGAACCAAGCATTGCCCCTAACTGTCTAGAATAATCTGCTAGTTCCTTCAACTTCATTTTATACTCATTACGTTGTACATTAGTTATATCTTTAAAACTAATCAAATATAAGTTTTCACTACGCAACAAAGAGACAAGCTGTTTTTCGTCATCCGCTTCACGCTTGCCTTGTATTTTGTTTGCTTCCATGTCTCTAGCTATGTATTTAAATACTGCCATATTCATTCACCTCTTTTTAAATCAGACCAAAAAACATTAAATACGAGTGAATAATTTCATTTCCATATAGTAATGATACCATAATTCCTACCGATAGGTAAGGTCCAAACGCCATATAACTGCCTTTTTCTGTCTTTTTTCGCAATAATAAATTGATTGCATACCCTCCACCTAACAGTAAAGACACAAAGGTTGCGAGTAATGTTAATTTCCAACCTAATAAAATCCCACATACCGCTATCAGTTTAATGTCTCCTCCCCCGAAACAATCTGGTATACATCTCGTTAATACATACATTGGTAAACTTACACTAAAGAAACCAATCATTCTGTCTATGATACTTACATCCGTTTGTACAAACATCATCCCAATGATTGGAATAAACAACGCCAGCACCAATCCATTCGGGATTTCCATTGTATCAAAATCAATCATAGTGATTGCTAGTAATATTACAAACAATATAAACACAAACAATGCTTCTAATTGAAAAGGATATTTCCAGAAACAGAAAACCGCAAATATCCCCCCAATGCACTCAATCAATGTATCACGCATTGGAATCTTAACTCCACAATATCGACATTTTCCTTTTAAAAACAAATAACTAAAAACTGGAATCAAATCCAACCATCTTAATTCATGATTACAACTTGGACAAAACGATCTACCTTTCGCAACCGATAATTTCTGAGGCACTCTCCAAATTACCACATTAATAAAACTTGCGACGCACATCCCAATCAGAAAGGAATATATATATATAACAACAACAATACTCTCCATGAAACTCCCCTTTCCAAATATGTAAAGTAGAAAGCCTCTAACTAGTAGAGGCTTAAAATCTTATAAATTAGACACATCAAATACACTAGTTGTAAGCCGCGCCATCTGTAGCTGCACCATTAGATACAACAGAGGTGCCATCCGCCGAATTAAATGTAACATGACGAGTAGGATCGCCCTTCACAGTAATCTCACACACATTGACATTATAAACATTTTTGCCATTCACTTGTGATTTTGTAAAAGTACAGTTTGCTGAGTTTATGGCTCCATCTTCTTGAATTTCAGTATTCAAGTTGTTTCCATTGATCACAGTACGTGTTGCTGGTTGTGTTGCATTTTCTCTTGCAAGGATACCTTGTGCCCCAACATAACCATTACGTGCTTGCGCAATAAATTTTTGATCATTCGCTTTACTTACGTAACCAAGAATAGCTGGTACCGCAATAGCCAATAGGATACCCATGATTACTAATACTACGATGATTTCCATTAATGTGAAACCTTTTTTGTTCTTCTTTAAGTTTTTAACATTTTTAAACATTTCTCTTCTCTCCTTTATTTCATATGCAGAAACTGCATACCTTCTCATGCATCCATTATAGCACAATCATCTAAAGTGTGTAGAAAAAATTACGATAAATTGTAAAAATTCCGCTTGTTATATGCAATTCCTAGTAATTTGTGACGATTGTGTGACTTTTTTTGAGTTTTTCTTGTTTCCTATCGGAAATGATACATACAAATCCCCGACGCTACTGCGACATTTAACGATTCAAATGTCTCCATTTCGATGAAAACTTTTTGATCTGCACAGTCCAAAATACGCTTACTGACACCACTTCCCTCATTGCCAAACACCAATGCAATTTCACTTGGTTTTTCTACTAAAGACATGGGTTTTCCATTTTCAAGTGCTGTAGCGTAGATAGGAATATGTTGTTCTTGTAGATGATGTATTACCTCTTCCATATCTTTTCGTAATACCGGAAGATGGAAAAGGGCGCCTTGTGTAGAACGTATTACTTTTTCATTGTAAACATCTGCACAGTGCGTTGATAAAACAACGCTATCATATCCAAACGATAATGCAGTGCGTATAATGGTTCCCACATTACCTGGATCCTGCACGTCATCTAGGATGACGATATGCTTCCCTAATTCTTCTGTAGAAAGTGTTGGATAATGACATACTGCCATAATCCATGTACCAGATTTGCTATCACTTAGTTTCTTCAATATTTCTGGTGTTACTTCATAACTTTCATACAAGTGATACTTACAAGTATGGGACTGTTCCACAACAATCGCATCGATCAAGCCAGCTTTATGTGCTTCTTCAATCAAATGTTCTCCTTCGATTAGAAATTTTTGGTCTTGCTCGCGATGTTTTTTTTCTTTATATTTTGCCCACTGTTTTACTTTTGCGTTCGTTAATGAATTGATTTCCATACATGTACTCCTATTCTTTTTGTTTATGATATCACATAAGAAAGGTAAAGTCATCGGACTTTACCTCATTGTTTATTTTAATACGCTTGCGCAACGTTCACATAAACCATCTTCTGCATGTGAATCGCTGATATTCCAACAGCGTGGACATACACTACCTTCACACTTCTCTACAGAAGCCTGACATACTTCGTATGCTTGTAGTTCATCTACGCTGAAAGATACCTTAGACACAATTAACCACTGATGGAAGTTATTCCCACAGTATGTATCAATAAGTTTACGATCTTCATCACTTACATTTACTAAAACATGCGCTTCTAAAGATTTACCAATCACCTTTTCTGCACGTGCTTCTTCTAATGCTTTGAAGATATCAGAACGGATTGCCATCATACGTGCCATATCTGCTTTGATGCTTTCTCCATTTTCTACATGTTGTGTTTCAGGGAAGCTTCCTAAATGGATGCTTTCTTCTTCTGCATGGAAGAAATCATTCACTTCTTCTGTTGTATGCGTAAGAATTGGTGCCCATAAACGAACAAATACATTTACCGCATGATAAATAACTGTCTGTACTTGACGACGTCTAATATCATCTTTCTTTTCGATGTATAGAATATCTTTTGTAAAATCTAAGTAATACGCAGAGAATTCATTTGTCATCAATGTTGTTAACATACTTGTCACATCCGCAAAACGATATTCTTTGTATGCTTTTTGTACTTTTGTATTAACATCGTCCAAAAGTGCAATCATATGTTTATCTAACAATGGAAGAGTTTCCACATCTTGTAAATCTGCTTTTTGGAAATCTTCTGGGTGAATATTTGCCAATAAGAAACGGAATGTATTACGAACTTTACGGTAGTTCTCAGAAATCTGTTTCATGATTTCATCACTCATACTACAATCTGCTTGATAATCTACACTTGCTGCCCATAAACGTAAAATATCCGCACCAAATTTCTTTGTGATTTCTCCTGGCGCTACCGCATTCCATTGACTCTTAGACATTTTCACGCCTTTTCCATCCATGACAAACCCATGGCTTAATACCTGTTTGTATGGAGAATGTCCATGCACTGCAGTCCCTACAATTAAAGAAGAGTTAAACCAACCACGATATTGATCGCTTCCTTCAAAATACAAGTCTGCTGGATATCCTAGATTGTTCGCAATCATAGCACCTGTATGAGAAGAACCACTATCAAACCATACATCCATAGTATCGCTTTCTTTATAGAATACACCATTTGGTGAAGCGGCATTTGTATACCCTTCTGGAAGAAGATCTTTGGCTTCTTTTTCAAACCAAATGTTAGAACCATGTTCTTCAAATAGTTTTGCGACATGATCAAATACAACTTGATCCATAATCGGAGTATCATCTTCCCCATAGAAAATAGGAATTGGAACACCCCAAGCACGTTGACGAGAAATACACCAATCTCCTCGATCCGCAATCATATTATGCATACGTTGTTGACCCCATTTTGGAATCCAATCAACATTTGCAATTTCAGTTAGTAATTGTTCTCTAATTTTATCAATAGATGCGAACCACTGTGTTGTAGCACGGAAAATAATTGGTTTCTTTGTTCTCCAATCATGTGGATAAGAGTGCGTAATAAACTCAAGTTTCAATAAAGCTCCTAGTTCATCTAAACGCTGTGTAACCGTTTTATTGGCATCATCTACATATTGCCCTTCTAACCATTCCCCAGCATCTTTCATCATGCATCCATGTTCATCCACATTACAATACGCTGGTAAACCATATTTGGCACCGATGAAGAAGTCATCTGCACCAAAACCTGGGGCTGTATGCACACACCCGGTACCAGCTTCCGCTGTTACGTGATCCCCTAGGATCACTAAGGATTCTCTATCATATAAAGGATGTTGACAAACGATTTTTTCTAGTTCGCTTCCTTTGAATGTTTTTACGATATCCTTCTGTGTTAAACCAAACTTCTCCCATAAAGCATCTACCATTTCTTTTAGAACGATAAGTTTTCCTTTTTCACTCTCTACAAGTGCATAGGTAAAGTCTTTGTTTAAACAGATTGCTAAGTTTGCTGGAATCGTCCAAGGTGTTGTTGTCCAAATTACAAAAGAAGTATCTGTATCTAATATACCATTTCCTTCTTTTACCGCAAACTTTACGAAGATTGTAGGACTTTTAATATCATGGTATTCGATCTCTGCTTCTGCAAGTGCAGATTCTGATGATGGAGACCAATAGACTGGTTTTAATCCTTTATAGATCAATCCTTCCATTGCCATTTTACCAAAGATTTTAATTTGTTCTGCTTCAAAGTCTTTGGTCAATGTAATGTATGGATGATCATAATCACCAACGACACCAAGAGATAAAAATCCCTTCTTTTGACGTTCTACTTGTTCCATCGCATAGTCATAACATAATTTACGAAAGTCTGCCAATTCCATTTTCTTACGATCATGTCCTAGTTTTGTAATTGCTGTTTCAATTGGTAAGCCATGTGTATCCCATCCTGGAATATAAGGTACCTTATACCCTGCCATGAATCGATTACGTACAATGACATCCTTTAAAATCTTATTAAGAGCATGTCCTAAATGGATATCCCCATTCGCATAAGGAGGCCCATCATGTAGCACAAAAGACTCGCAACCTTCTCTTTTTTCTAACATCTTTTCGTATAATGCTTGTTGTTTCCAACGTTCTTGAAACCCTGGTTCTTTGCTTGGAAGTTTCCCTCTCATTTCAAATTCTGTTTTTGGCATCAATAGTGTGTCTTTATATTCCATGTTCATTTCCTCCTAACATAAAAAAACGCCCTCTATCTAAGGACGTATAATCAACGCGGTACCACCTTAGTTCTTCATATTCCTATGAAGCCCTCAAACTTATAACGACAAGTGCATCGTATCATCTTACTGTACTTGGGATGATCTGCTCCAAAGTGATAATCAAAATGAATCCTTACAGTTTTTCACCAAACAACTGCTCTCTATAAATTCCTCATCTTAATCGTATCTTTTTCTACGCATTTATTTTTCTTTTTTTAGTAGATCCATATCTGGAATCTGTGGCGTCTCAAATTCATCAAGTGCCTGTGAAATCTTCGCTAAATCTTCTTTCATGTTCCCCTTTAAAATGTTTGCCTCTTTACCAACACGCGCTATCTCACTTAATACTTCACGTGCCATCATTAAAGATTCTCGAACAATTACATCCGCATTCTTATGGGCTGTTTCCACGATTAGATTTGCTTCTTTCATTGCCATACGTGTCATATCGAAGGCTGCTTTTTCTTTCACATTGAGATTCTCGCAAATCCCATCATATAATTTTTTGTAATCATTTGCTTCTTGTTCGTAAGAATCCCGTAATTGATATGCCTTTTCAATTTTCTCCTGAAGGGAGGATAATTGTAACTGCATAGATTGAATATAATCATCTACTTGATAGCGATTATACCCTTTCTTCATAGTGTCAAATGTAGGTTTGTCCATACTTTCACCCTCGCTCACTCATACACTCCGACATCAATCACGTAATGTTCTTTCTTGGTTCTCTTGATTACTTCTGCGAAATGATAGCGCCCATATCCACGAATGGAAATAGCACTATTATTATTACACATGTAAGACGTTTGTTCAAGTACAACATGATTAACTTTCACTCTCCCTGAAACGATAAATTCCTGTGCTTTTGCACGTGATACATTCGTCAATGCAGAAACAATGGCATCCAAACGAAGAGAGGAAACGATTTTATGTGAATATAAAATCGTAGGCGTATGTTCTATAATATTTGTGCTTCTTTGAAAGTGCACATGATTTCGTTTGATTTTCGTTAGATTACAAACGATATAATTTTCAATTTCCTCATCCAAAATTATTTGTATATCACGATCACTTACAAGGATATCTCCTATCTTTTCTCTTTCAATCCCTAGATTCATCAAGGCTCCTAAAACATCACGGTGTCCTATGGAAGAAAAGGTAGATGAGTAATTCGCCTGAAGTAAGACGGTAGGAAATATAACATCTTCCTCAAATGGTAAAAATGCAAATCGATTACGTTCTGCTTGTGCATAACCCCCATCTTTTCGTACTGCGATTTGGTTTCCACAAATCGTCTCTACAATCGCACTTTGATCAGGCGAAAAAAAGGGAGTAATGATGGTTCGTTTACGTTTTTCTGTAAGATCCAATAGATCATAGATACGTTTTACGAATTCTTCATTACCCCGATAATGTTCAAAGTGTATGCCTTTATTATTCTTCTTCACTGGAATCTAAATTGATTGCCCCGTGAACTGGAACATTTCTAGGTGCACATAGAATTACATTATGTCCAATCTTTTGAATGCTACCATCTAGTGCAAAAATAACACCAGTTAAGAAATCGATTGTTCTTTGAGCGTAATCTCTTTGCAGTTTATGTAAATTGATAACCGCTGCTTTATTTTCTTTTAAGCGACGTGCGATTTCTTCTGCTTCATCAAAAGAACGTGGCTCAAATAACACCATTTTTGTATCATTTGGTAAATGGCTTACTTTTGAGCGAGGTTGTTCATATTGTGATATAGATTGTGTTTCTTCTTCCTCTTCTACTTCTAAAACGTCATCTTCATCCATTGGTGCAATGAATTCTTTAAATTTCTGAGTGATGCTCATAGCGATACCTCCTATTATACTTACCTATATGATAGCATAAAAAAGCCTATAGAAAAAGTTTTTTTGCTTATTCTTGGGCTTTTTTACTTAAACTTTCGTAAGAATTTGGAAAACTATTGTACATCTGTCTCAATGGAAGCGAACAAGAATCACATCTCCATTGATATTTTCGATTTCATTTACTGGTATTTCGATTTCTTCACAAGGAAAAAACCATGGGAATATTTTCTTCACTAGGCTTTGTGCAGGACGTACATAAATAGCATGAATGACGTAATTACATTCATCGAAACCTAAGTCATTTACAAATCCCACAAGTGTTCCATTACGTACATTGATAACTTCTTTTCCAGCTATTTCACAAAATTTCATGTTCTTCACCTAGTTTAGTATATGATAGAAAATTAAAATTGTGCCTATGTTTCAATTTCTCTTTTTAATTGTGCGATGGCATTCTTTTCTAACCGTGATACTTGGGCTTGTGATATGCCGAGTTCTCTTGCTATTTCTGTTTGTGTTTTATCTTGGTAATAACGTTTATGTAAGATATCCAGTTCTTTATCTTTTAGATGTTTCATGCTTTTACGTAAGGATAAAATATTACCTAGCTTTTCTATTTCGTTTTTATCATCTTTGATTTGGTCTAACAAGTATAATTCATCTCCATCATTATTGAACACAGGTTCAAATATAGAGAGTACACTCTGTGTAGAATCCATTGCGTCCACAATATCCTTCTCTTGTACTTCCAATTGTTGTGCAAGCCATGCAATGGATGGTTCTACTTGATGATCATGTATATACTCTTCCTTTAAACGAAAGGCTTTATATGCCAAATCCTTCAAGTGACGAGAAACACGAATCACTTGGTTATCTCTTAGATAACGCCTAATCTCCCCCATAATCATGGGTACTGCGTACGTAGAAAAGCGAACTTCATGTTTCAAATCGAAATTATCAATGGATTTCACTAATCCGATACACCCAACTTGGAATAAATCATCCATGTTCTCACAACGACTAGAAAAGCGTTGTACAATGGAAAGTACAAGTTTCAAATTCCCTTTGATAAGTGTTTCCTTTGCACTTTCATCTCCACTTTGTAACTGTAAAAAAAGCTGTTTCATTTCTGTATTACTAAGCACAACCAACTCTGATGTGTTGATTCCACTGATTTCAACCTTATAACGACTCATATACAATCCTCCTGTCCACTACTAGGAGTCTTCCCTTTAAAAGGTAGCGTTATACGGTATACGAATGGCTTTGCACTGTAAGTAATTGGAAGAAAAATAGGGCTTGACAGATGTAAAAAAAGCTACTCTTATATTAGTAGCTTTGATTATGTTTCATTTGTGTTTTTAGCTTATGAATAATACGTTTTTCAAGACGAGAAATATAGGATTGTGAAATTCCTAAACGCTTTGCGATATCCTTTTGCGTAAGTTCTTCATGTTCGATACCATAGCGCATTTGTAAGATCACACGTTCTCTTTCTTTTAGCGTGCCCATTGCCTTTAACAATTCTCGTTTGTTCTCTTCTCGTTCGAACTCTTTGGTTACGACATCATCATCAGTACCAAGGATATCCGACAACAATAGTTCATTCCCATCGTAATCGATGTTGAGTGGTTCATCAAAACTGACCTCAACTTTACGACGGCTTTTTTTACGCAAGAACATGAGAATTTCATTCTCTATGCACCTAGAGGCATAGGTTACAAGTTTAATATTTTTGTCACGTTTAAATGTATTTACCGCCTTGATCAATCCAATGGAGCCAATGCTGATAAGATCTTCCATAAAAATAGGATTGGTTTCATAACGCTTCGCAATGTATACCACCAAACGTAAATTGTGTTCAATGAGTTTATTACGTGCTTCTTCATCTCCATTTTCAAGCGCAATCAGTGCTTCCAACTCTTCTTCTTTTTCCAAAGGTTTAGGTAGTACGTCATTGCCTTGAATATAGTACACTTGAATCTCATCCTGTTTAAAGAATAAAAACTTCAATATTTTGATTAGTTTTCTCATAGTTTCACCCCATCGTCATCAATTTCATATTTAGTAGTACTACGCATTTGAATGGCAGTTTCAAATGTCGCTCTGCGTTGATATATACTTTATGCCTCTTACATCCTGCCATCTGTATCTCGCATTCATAACAGCGCATAACATCGGTTGAAGTGACACTGTTCATTACTATTAATTCTATGCGTTCGTTTTTAAAATATGCTTGGTATTTCTTATCTACAAAAATGACTGGTATTCCTTTATAGGTTAATAAGTTCCCACTATCCAAATACGATTTTAACCCCATCTTTGTCTGGTTCATAAAAAACTTTGCTTCATATACATAGGATAATTTCGCAAAAATATCTTTCCATTTCAAAAACAATAGCACGTACAACAGTGCATAGACTGCCCACAAGAAGAGAAAGGAGGTTCCTATTGGTACAAACCATACCCCATTATGAAACCCTCCCCCATAAAACAAAAAGGCAGAGCCATAAAACAAATAACGGAAAACAAGTGAACATAAATAACTTTTATAGGCATAACGAAAGAAAAAAAAGAAGCTGATTAACTCCAGCACAACCACCCACACCAAACTATACGCTGACCATGTAAAGACTGCAATGGCACTCACAATGATAGCGTATGGTATACAACGTTTCAAGGAAACAGGCTGCATAGCTGCATATTCCCCTAGCAACACACACAGTAATATGGTCATTGCATTATGTAGAAAGCTCACTTCTACATAGCTTTCCATAGTATCCCTCCTCAACAAGTTCTAGTATAAACAAAACCACTTTGTTATCTTGTCGAGATATGCTAAAAAAATAAAAGAATTGCTTTCTTTTTCGTCAAACATTTTAAGAACGTTGTTCTATAAAAACATCATATAAATTGGGATACAAATGATGTATCTTACAATAACGTAAATATAGAATTACATACTCTTCCATACATTCCATATCTTTTACTTCTTGTAATGTTTTTCTATGATACGTTAACCATTCTTGAAAAGATAAAAAAAACATACAGCTCACCTCACGTTACAGTGTATGCTGTATGTTCTTGTTTTTGTTCATTTAAGATTGCTTCTAAATCAGGAATTGGCATTGGACGATAGAAGTAAAATCCTTGTGCAACATGACATTTCACACGTTTCAAGAATTGTAATTGTTCTAGATTTTCTATTCCTTCTGCCACCGTTTCAATGTGTAACATATCAATCAACTGGCATAAACCAGCCACAATGATATTGCTCTTTCTCTTGGTTTCCTCTGTATGTTGAAAGAACACTTGATCTAATTTGATAACATCAATTGGTACTTCTTTTAACATATTCAAAGAAGAATACCCACTACCAAAATCATCCATTGAAATTTTAAAGCCATACCCTTTCAATTCATCGATAATAGCTAATAAATCATTTGGGTTTTCTAACATTGTGCTTTCTGTAATCTCTAATTCTAAATATTCAGGTGCTAAATGATTGCTCTCTATAATTTCATGCAACCGTTTCGCAAATCCTTTTGAGAACATATAACTCTTTGATATATTCACCGAAATTGTAATCATTCTCTTGTGTTCATTTTGCCATCTTTTCAGTGTTCTACACACTTTGTGGAACACATAAAAGTCAAGTTTATGAAGCGCTCCATTACGTTCGAATAAAGGAATAAACTCCCCTGGAGGTATCAATCCTCGAATTGGATCACGCCATCGCACCAGTGCTTCTGCCGCAACGATTTCAAACGTATTTACATTCACCTTTGGTTGTAAGTACACAACAAATTCTCCATCATTGATAGCTTTATCCAAACGTTCCAACATATACTTCTCATTTAATACTTGTTGGTACATCTCATCATTGTAGAAAGAAATGTGATCTTCATGATTCTTTTTGATATAGTTTTTAGCGTATACTGCCTTATCTAGGCAATTCATAATATTAGTTTCTCCACTCTCCATGATGTACACACCAAAACATAGTTGGAACTTAATTCCTTGCTGTTCATATTCAGTTTCGAATATCATAATAATATTGGAATACATTTGATTGATACGTTTGGTAATCACCGCTTCATCATTATCTTCCCAATACACTACAAAACGATCATCACTGATACGTGCACAACGCTCATTACTACCACAATACAAATTCACACAGCGCATAATATTCTTGAGTAGGTTATCCCCCATCTCATATCCGTGAATTTTATTGAACATTTTAAAATCTTCAATATCGAGTTCTATTAAAGATCCAATATTGGTATCTTTTTTTAGTTTTACAATGGATTCTACATCCATTTTAAATTTATTAAAGTTATCATATCCAGTTAACGTATCTTTGAATAGTACTTTTTGCATTTTCTTATTGTTACGATGCCAAGAAACATAGATATAGAATAAAAGAATCATAAATACTAAAATAATAATTACCCATGTGAGTACTGCCATTTGTGTAAAAGACATGATTTGTGCAGACACAACACTCGCTGGAACAACAGAAACAACCACCCAATCATTGATTCCTAATACTCCATATGCCATAAAATACTTATTGTTGTCATCGTGATAGGAAACAACGCCTTCATTATGGGCACGATCAATCTTACGGTATTCTTCATCATACATCAATTCATCTAAATTGTTATATGTATTTGTATCCTCATTGTTTCGCAATACGACAGTACCTTTGGAATCTACAAGCATTGAATAGCCTTGACCATCAAAGCTTGTCACCAATAAATTATCCGCAACACCCTTTGTTGTCTTCACCATAAAAATAACAGCACGAATGGTATCATCTTGATAAACAGGCGTTGCATAGGCATTGATCAGGGCTTTATCTTCTCCAATTAAGTCATTCAATACAGCAGATACATTTCGTTCTCCCTTGATTGCCTTTTGGAAATATTCTCGCTCACTAATATTCAACGTAACTCCATCCGTTGTATAACAATCTCCATTTAGATCTGCAATCCCCATACGTTTATAACCATTTTTACCTGCAACGGTTGCTAGCTTATCCACGATGTTCTTTTTATCATTCAAGTTTTCATATTTGATATACTCCGCAAAAGAATCTAACAATTCTAGATTGCTATGCATTTTATTACGAATGGTAATCGCGTTCTTATTAGAAACTTCTTTTAAGGTTGTCGTAATTTCAGAAGTAATATTTTTGTTTAAATAGCTCATGTAAGTTGTAGCAACAGAAATAAGGAGCAATAAACACACTGCACCTATGATAATCGATTGTATGATTGTACGATAATCCTTTCTGCGCATAAGTAAAAGGCTCCTCTACCCTGATGGTCCCATATGATATGATGCTTCCCGACCACATATCTCTTTCCTATAAGTATAGCAACTATTCCTAGCAAAAACAAGGTGTTTAATAAAGAATTATATATTTAATTCCAAAAGTATATACTTTTAAAAAGAAAAAGGGTAATGATTACCCTTTACTTGTTGTATAATTGTCAAAATACCCTTGTACTAATACGACTGGAGTACCTTTATCCCCAGATCCACTAGTTAAATCACAAAGTGATCCAATCAAATCTGTCAACCTTCTAGGAGTCGTACCTTGAGACGCCATATTCCCTACAAGACTACCATCTTTATCTTTGATTTTTTCTTCAATTGCTTTCTTTAACTCTTCACCTGTTAAATTAGCGAAGTCGTTATCTGCTAGATATTTTAATTTCAATTCATTTGGTGTTCCTTCAAGACCTGCAGTATAAGCTGGTGAAACACATGGATCTGCAAGTTCCCAAATCTTACCAACAGGATCTTTGAAAGCTCCATCTCCATACACCATAACTTCTACATGCTTTCCAGTTTTCTTCAAAATCTGTGCTTGAATATCTTCTACTAACCCATTGCATTCTCTTGGGAATAGTTTTACGGTATCTTCTGTAGA
Organism: Amedibacillus sp. YH-ame10; assembly: GCF_053848885.1. Lineage (NCBI taxonomy): Bacteria > Bacillati > Bacillota > Erysipelotrichia > Erysipelotrichales > Erysipelotrichaceae > Amedibacillus > Amedibacillus sp. YH-ame10. The sequence goes on along the minus strand of NZ_JBSPFA010000012.1, from coordinate 17,933 downwards.
TTTATTAGAACCTAACAAACCATATGCTTCATTACACCCAGAACCATCGATACTATTGGTCATGATATCATCAAGACCACATACTTTTTCAGCACCGTTTTCTTTTAAAATACGTTTTGTACGAACACGTGTATGAATATCACAAGTCAAAACGTTCTTTGTATAATCCAAAATCATTTTTGGATTATTCGCAAAAATAATTTCTACTTCCGCTCCACATTCGCGAATTATATCACCATAGTATGCAACATAATCAACGCCTGTGAACTCATGTTTGTTTTCTCCAAACAATTCACGATATTTATCAAGGCTTAATACGTCTGAGTAAGGATTGATACCAGCTTCATCTAATTTATCAATCGATACTAATTCATTACCAACCTCATCACTTGGATAACTAAGCATCAAAACGATTTTCTTTGCACCTTTTGCAATCCCACGTAAACAAATAGCAAAACGATTGCGGCTAAGAATTGGGAACATAACCCCGATAGTTTCTCCACCTAATTTTGCCTTCACATCGCTCGCAATCGCATCTACAGACGCATAGTTCCCTTGGGATCTAGCAACAATACTTTCTGTAATTGCAATAACATCACGATCACGTAGATCAAAGCTTTCACTAGCTGCAGCATCAATCACACTTTCTACTACAATACTAGCAAGGTCATCACCCTCACGGATGATAGGACAACGAACTCCTCTTGATACAGTACCAATTTTTCTTTCCATAATTACAACACCTTTCTTTTATGCTTCTTCATAAGAAAAACCGTAATCGAATACGGTTTTCATATTATTACCAGAAAAACTTACTCTTTTTCTGCGGTAAAAACACAAATTCCACATCAACGTTTTTATCCTCCAAATTCAAAATGGCATAGGATGGACCTCGTCCATCTCGACTTCTCCATAACGATCCTGGATTCAAAACATGAACGCCCTCACAGATTTCATAGAATGCAACATGTGTATGTCCAAAACAAACAATATCACATTGTAATTCTTTCGCCTTTTGTGCCATACTCTCTACTCTATGAGAATATACAAATTGATGCGAATGAACCACATAAATTCTATGTCCACCTAATTCGAGAATGCGCTCTTGAGGGTAATCAAAAAACATATCATTATTACCACTCACGCTCACTAATTGAGGAAACGTCGATGGTGCGGTTTCAATATCACCACAGTGAATATAGGCATCAGCGTTTGGATACTTTTGTAATACATCCGCCAATACTTCATCTTTCCCATGACTGTCACTTACAACGATTATTTTCATCTTACCACCAGTATTATAATACCAAAAAATGAAGCGTATGAAAAGCATTTTCTTATTATGAAAAAATTTACATTAAAATGTCACTTCGTTATACATCAGTTCATATTTCGAAACAGCTTCTGCCTTTTGGCTTTTTGGTGTTACCACAACACCATCTACACGTACTTCTACACGCTGAATTCCCTCAAGAGTCGCAAGTGATAACACCAACGTATCGTACACATTTTGTTTCACACTGGCATCACTGGATAAAATGTTCTTATTCAATTCTACATACAACGTTCCATCTTGCATTTTAAAATCTTTTACTTCGATATCATCTGCGTACAATGGTTGTAATAGTTCACTAGAAGCACTGATATCCGTGATGATTGAATTCACATGCGCACTCAAAGAATCTCCACTTACTTGAATACGCCGGCTTCTTGGGACAAGATATTCATTACCTTCAATTTTCTTCGTTGCGAAGACAGTAATGGAAGTAGAATCATGAAGACTACTTGCGCTCGTTTCAAAATGATTGATACCAATACTTCGATTCAATACCTCTGGTATGGGTGTGTTTGCCACTGGCATACTTGTCAGTGGTTGATCGTTTTGAAATAGTTTTACTTGTTCAATGTCATGAAACTGTGTACTTCCCCAAGTAATTGCCTCTAACACCCTAAGCTCATCTTCTGCCTTATAGTTTTTAAAGCTATCATCCAAGTACAAAGAAGCAATCCCCTTTTGAACGATTACTCGTTGTAGTGTACACTCCTTTTGAAAGAGTGGCAAAAAACCCTTCACGCTTTGTTTCCCACTCATATAAGAAAACATAAGCTGTAGTTTTTCATCTTCGCTTAATTCTTCGCTTACAGGTATGGATAAAGGAATTAAAGTACGATCTTCATCTTTTAAGTAAATTTGCATATGTGTACCTTCTTTTTGCGTACTCACAACACGAACACTATCCTGCGAAGAAGAAAAGTGAATGGAAAGATACGTAATCAACGCAATACAACCAAATAAAAAAGCAATCTGTTTTTTAAACTTATACATATTGTCACCTCTACCAAACTTTATGCCAGAAGGAAAAGAAAAAGAACAAATCTAAAGACTTGCTCTTCTATTCATATTTACCAAAATTCACTTCACTTAAAACCAAGTTTTTATCATGAATCTCTTTTGCCATCTCACGCCCTACATAACGAAGCGTGTATGGCTGATAGTACTTCCCACTTGTATCTTCTTCATCTTTTGGATAACGAAGGATGAATCCATACTTATACGCATTATCTTTCAACCATATTTCTTGTTCACGTTCTTGTTCACTTACATTTTCAGGTGTTTCCTCATTTGTATCCACTTCCCCATCCGTCTGTGTCTCATCTGTTTTATTACCATTTACTTCTGGTTTCATTTCATTTGGTAATAACTGAATAGTGTATCCCAATTGGTATTCACTATGTCCTGGATAATCCCAATACATAGTTAATTCTTTTCCTTTATAGACTTCTTGTGCAATATCATACAAGTTTACTTGATCTTCATAAGAAAGATAACCCGCAACAATGCTCATATTACCACAAGATATCCCATTGATATCTTCTGCAGCTGTACATAATTGTTGTAATGGTGTAAGCACTTCTTCCTTAATTAAAACATCGTTTGCCCCATTCACAATACTTCTATGTGGTAATGTCCCAACAGAAACTAGATTACTAGGTTCATATGTATATACAGTTTGCTTGTTCCCAATCAATGTGTACATATAGGAAGGATTTGGCATCAACAATGTCCCTTCTTGGTATTGGTCTCCCTCATCATAGAAACGAATTAAAGAGTTAAAGGAATAGTTTGTGATCGTTTCTTTTAGTGAAGAATAACTTAACTGATTTTTATACTTATTGATAAAACGAACAATAAAATCTTTGGTTATATTTTCATTTTGTGAATGATATGCTTTGTCATACCATAATGTATTGGCTATATCAAACCCTTCAATTTCAATATAGGGAAGAAACTCATCTGGTTCAATTTTCTGTGAAATTAACATATTAATACCATCAGTGTTCAAATACTTCAAAACAAGTGCGCGTTGTTTCTCACTTAGTTCATGAGGATAGCGTGCCAATTCATCATAGTGCTGATTCATAACGAAATAGCATAGAGAAAATAGCCCTACTAATGCAATCACAAATAGACTACGTTTCACTTTCATACTCAACACCTCGCTTATCATTATAGCATACAACTCTATTGTAAGACTATCCTGCTTTTCCATCATTTTTGTAAGATTTTTTCATATAAAGATAAAGTATGAACTGATGCTTTGTATATCGTAATCTTACAAAGCAAGCATCATCTCTCTTATGATTCAATGGAACCTTAGATAATGAACCTAACCCAACCCCTCGAAATATTAACTCTTTATTCCCTATCAAGCAATGATACTCATGATTCCCCTTAGGGTGCCTAGAAAATCGTAATATAGCTAGCATAAGATCTTGAACTTCAATTTCATTCATCTGTTTCAAATAATAGCGATGATGCATCTTCAATAACGCATAGATATCTTCCTTTGTATATAACATATCCACTTGTAAACGAGCTGAAACATTTTTATAAATACGTTGTACTTCATATATATGATGTAACAGAAAACGTCGTTGTACACGATTGACATGCAATTCATAACGAATACATCTAACTTTTTTCATATAGACCTCCTCAATTATGTATATACGAGAAAAAGGTCTAAAAATCCTAAATAAAAACTCATTTTTTTCAAAATGAGCTCTTATACATTCAATCCAATGATAATTCTTCCAATCTTAACAGTTCCACAACTGCTTGCGCTCTTCCCTTCACTCCCAATTTCAACATGACATTGGAAATATGATTTCGAACTGTTTTATCCGATATATTCATTCGTTTTGCGATTTCTTTTGTACTATAATTGGCAATTAGAAGTTCAAACACTTCTTTTTCCCTTTGTGTTAGTATCTTTTGCGTAGCACTTACCCCCCTATACATTTCCTACCTATCTTATCTTATGCTCTACCTTAATTTTGGTCTGTGTTATGCAGGATATTGTATATATTTTGTGCAACTTTTTCTGGAACAACTTCTTTTATTTCATCGATGTTGGCTTCTTTTAGTCGTTTTAAGGATTTAAAATGTTTCCAAATTTCTTTTTTACGTACTTCACCAATACCTTCTACTTCATCTAATATGGATTTTGTCATTGCTTTATTTCGCAATCGACGATGAAAACTAATCGCATAACGGTGCACTTCATCTTGCATTTGCGTTAATAAGAAGAACAGTGAGCTATCACGAGCAACAGGTAAGATATTTCCATGTACATCCATCAAATTACTCGTACGATGATGATCATCCTTCACCAATCCACAAATGCATAAGGAAACATCCAGCGCATCTATAATTTCTTTTGCGGCTTCAATCTGCAACTGTCCACCATCCACAATAAGTAAATCAGGAAACTTCGCACGTTCTTTTAGGAGTCGAACATACCGTCGATAGACCACTTCTTTCATAGAATCCAAGTCACTAATATATTCACCAAGCTTATACACCCGATAATCTTGTTTACTTGCTTCTCCATCTTTGTATACAACCATACCAGAAACATTAAAAGTTCCTGAGATATGAGAGTTATCAAAAAGTTCAATTCGATGAATCTCTCGTTGAAGAAGACTACACAACTGTGCCATTCCCTCTTCTCTACGATTCACCTTACGCTCTACTAATTCAAATTTTTGTTCATGTGCATTTTTCGCATTATGTAATACCATCTCAACTAGTTTTAGCTTATCTCCACGAATCGGTTGTGAAATCTTCGTATCTAAGATTTCTTCTAGATGTTCAATGGAATACTCTTTTGGAATTAAAATTTCTTGTGGCAATGGATTGGATGCGTAGTACTGTAATACAAAAGACACAAAAGCATCTTCTCCATCTTCATATAAAGGAGTAATGGATAAGGTTCGCTCCAATAACTTCCCTCCACGAACAAAGAACCCTTGAATTGAAATATATCCTTTGTCTATATAATACCCAAACACATCTCGATCTTTACGATCTTTAAAATCGATTTGTTGACGCGCTGTCACATGTTGAATGGCTTGAATTAAATCTAACTTTTCTTTTGCTTTTTCAAACGCAAGTTCTTCACTTGCTTGTTCCATTTCGCTTTTTAATTCTTGTAGTAACTCTTTTGCATCCCCCTTCAAGAACTTACGAATTCCCGCAGCCATATCCGTATATGTTTTAGGATCAATGTCATATACACAAGGAGCCAAACATTGTCCCATATGATAATATAAGCATTCTTTCTTGGGAAGTTTTTTACACTTACGAAGAGGATAAATACGATTTAGTAACTTTACTGTATCATACGCTGCAGAACTATCGGGAAAAGGACCAAAGTATTCAGCTTTGCGATCATTTGTATTGCGTACGACTTTTAGAATCGGTGCTTTCTCCTTTGATAATTTCAAGTAAGGATAAGTTTTATCATCCATAAACATGATATTAAAAGGTGGAGTATGTTTCTTAATTAAGTTGATTTCTAATAGGAGTGCTTCTTTCTCACTACCCGTCACGATATACTCAAAATCATCGATGTTACTAACAAGGCGGGTAGTCTTAAAATCATGTGCGCCAACAAAGTATTGACGTACACGATTCTTTAATTTTTTTGCCTTTCCAACGTAAATGATTTCTCCTTGTTTGTCTTTCATCAAATAACAACCAGGGAGTGGCGGTAAAATGGCAAGCTTATCTTCTATTTTTGCCATATTGGCCATATCATCACTTCCCTTTCTGTTTCAAAGTCACAACAGTAGCACCTAAGCCACCTTCTCCTTGACCACCCATCACAAAACTCTCCACTCTTGGATTGCGTTTTAAATAGTCATGGACTCCTTTACGAAGAGCTCCTGTACCAACACCATGAATCAAACGCATAGTGTAAGCTTTACATAAAATGGCATCATCCAAATACTTATCAATGACTGGAAGAGCTTCTCCTACACGCATGCCAATGACATTGCATTCCAAAGAAATGCTCTTTACACTCTTTGACGTATATTCTTTCTTCGATTTTTTCTGTACTTGACGTTTGGCATGCGTGATATCTTTGCTTGTCACATTCATTTTCATCCCATTCGCAAGAACACATACTTTATCTTTATTGATGGATAAAATCTCTCCATAATAATGATATTGTTTGATTAACACATAATCCTTTACAGAGAACACTTCATCACTTTCTTCATCTACTTCCTCATCTTGTTGCATACCCTTTAATCGAGTTTTCAAATCTGTAACTTCATGAGGCTTTGTTTCTTCATTGATTGCCTTAAAAGAATCTAAGATATCTTGCGCTTCTTCTTTGGTTTGATCTAATAGTTTTTCAGCTTCTAGTTTTGCCTGTTGAAGAATATGCGCCTTTTCATTCTCCAGTTTTCGTTTTTCTTTTTCTAAGCTTTCTTGTAATGCTTTAATATCCGCCAAACGCTCACTCATCTGATCTTTGACTTGTTGATTTTCTAATAAAGTCGCTTCTAATTTATCCATCGCCTGATCTGCCGCAGAACGTGATTCTTCTTTTAATTGATTTGCTTTTTCTAAAACACTTTCTTTTAATCCATAACGTCGTGCTATTTCAAAGGCATTGGATTGTCCACTTACTCCTTCTATATAACGATAAGTAGGACGCATATGTTCCATATCGAATTCTACACTCGATAATAAAATATCTTCATTTTTAGAACCATAATGTTTTAAGGCAGAATAATGGGTTGTCGCAATGATCATCGCACCTGATTTACGAAGATCATCCAAAATTGCCACTGCAAGTGGTTCTCCCTCTCTAGGATCTGTCCCACTTCCTAACTCATCCAATAAAACAATGGAATTGCGACTTGCACGTTTACAAATATTCGCAAGTTTTGAAATGTGCGAAGAAAACGTAGATAGAGATTCTTGAATAGATTGATCATCTCCAATATCTACATAAATGGAATCAAACAATGGCACAAGTGCTTTTTCTGCCGCAACAGGCATTCCACATAGTGTCATTTCCACAAATAACCCAATGGTTTTTAAGGTAACGGTTTTACCTCCAGTGTTTGAACCAGTGATTAAAAGATTATGGTATGGCGCTTTTATTTCATAGGTATTACGTACAACACTTTCTTGTTTAATTAAGGGATGTCGTGCTTGTTCTATGTAGAGATGGTGATCTTTCGTATTCAGCTTTGCGACACACCCATCCACTTCTTTTGCCCATAAAGCCTTCGCAAAGATTTCATCCAAAAGCGCAAAGGTATCTAAATTTCCAAGGAGTTCATAACCAACACCTTTCACTTCTTGACTTAACATATATAAAATACGTTCAATTTCTTCTTGTTCCTGACTACGTAAACTTTGTAGCTTATTATTTAAAATAATCAAACTTCTTGGTTCTACATAAGCGGTTTGTCCAGAGGCACTCTCTCCATGAATCAAACCATCCACACTATTCTTTTCACTTATTTTTACTAGAATACAAGTTCTACTATTACGTATCGTTGTAATAGTATCCATTAATTTTGAAGAATTCTTAGAGATTACGCGTTGTACCTCATGTGAAATATCACTGTTACACGTTAAAATACTTCTTCGCAGAGTTCGAAGTTCACTACTCGCATTATCTAGAACTTCCTGATTCACAGAAATACAAGCTTCAATGTGGCTCGCTACTCCTCTATGATCACTAAACGAATCTATCAATTCTTTCAGATAAGGAGTTTCCAATTCACTTGCCTTAAAGTATTTGGACACATGTTCGCATGCACGAATCCCATCCGCGATATCACGTAAATCAGCTGCGCTTAACATACGATCTTTCATGGCATCTTGAATACTACCACCGATATCATGAACTCCACCAAATGGTAGATTTCCATAACGCACAACCAAATCAAACGCTTCTTTTACTCTTCTTAGTTCTCTCTCTACCCAAAGCGCATCAAAATGGGGCTGTAATTGTCGAATTCTCTGTTTTCCCAAGGAAAAAGAGCAGTGCTTTAAAAACTGTTCTTTTACAATATTTAATTCTAACGATTCTATTTCTATTTTCATAATTATTCGCTTCGCAGCATAGAAACAATTTGTGCTGCGTTCTCCTCACTCACATTTTGTTTAAGAAGCCAATCGTAATAGCGATTGATTTCTTCTTGTGTAAAAGTCTTATCACTTTGTAACGCTTCATCCAACTCATTTAAATCTATGTAAAAGAAAACAAGTTTAGACACAGGTTCACAATAGCGTAAATACGATTGTGAAACTAGTGTGTTTCCCAATTCCCATCCTGGAAAGCGCATCACAAAACTTAACAAGAACAGGATTAACAATGCTTGTAGTCCTCCTAACAAACACCCTGCCAATCGATTGATGGTAGATATTACAGGGATATTTTGTAGAACCTTGATGGCTGGACGAACAAGCAATAAAAGAACATATAAGAATACAAACAAAATAACAAATACAGTAAAACGATTCAAGTTATTGTAAAGTACATTCTCCACACTCGCAATGCCAAGTTGTGGTATGCTCTCTTTTGGATAAAGAGAAAACATTTCCGATAATGGTTGGGATAAATACCAAGTCACAAAACCTAAGACAAAAAAAGAAAAGATGCTTAACAGTTTTAATAAAAATCCTTGTCGATATCCACTGAACATAAAGAATACCACTAGGACAACAATCACCATATTCATTAGTGTCACAGCATTCATATACACAACATCCTTCCTTTATTCAAACATTCCTTCATTATTTTACCATATTTACTAATAAAATAAATGAGAATGCATAAACTTCATAGCCATTCCCTTGTATTATATGGTAAAATAACTGCAGTTATGAGGAGGAAATTGGAATGTCCACAAAAACAGTTACTATGAGTACACAAGAAATGTATGCTTTAAAAGCTTCCCTACACAATGCCAGCGTACGTAAAACACCTCCTTATGCCCTTTACCAAGTAAAGACAAGCGATTGTGTCATCACCGCCTATGAATCTGGAAAGGTAGTATTCCAAGGAGAAGGTGCAGATTTTTATGGCAGTGCCCATCAAGATTCTTCTACACCATCCACCCAAAAGACAACGACGAAAAACGTATACCCACAATGCGGAAGCGATGAAGTGGGTACTGGAGATTACTTTGGTCCAGTTACCGTTTGTGCTTGTTGCGTCAAGGAAGAAGATGTGAACTTTTTAAAAGAATTAAAAATACAAGACTCCAAAGCTATTCAAGATGACTATATCATGGATATCGCTCCATTGTTAATGGAACGCTTAACCTATTCCCTATTAATTCTAGATAACGCAACCTACAACCGCATTCACCCAACCAATAATATGGTTGCGATCAAATCCAAACTACATAATCAAGCGTATGTCCATTTACAAAAGAAACTAGGAAGCCTTCCTTCATTCTGTATTATTGATCAATTTGTACAGAAGACTTCCTATTATCGCTACCTATCCCAAGAAAAAGAAATCGTAAAAGATATTCACTTTGAAACCAAAGCAGAAAATAAGTATCTTTCGGTTGCTTGTGGTTCTGTCATTGCTCGTTATGCATTCTTAAAGGCAATGGAAGATATGAATCAACGTTATGATTTTACCTTCTTAAAAGGGGCAGGCGCAAAGGTAGATGAAAACATTCGCGCATTCGTAGAACGTTTTGGAAAAGAAGAATTACAAGCCGTTGCGAAAGTACATTTCGCAAATACAACAAAAGCATTTTTATAAGAAAAGGATTTCGTGCATGAAACATGCGTACGAAATCCCTTTTTTTAGTTCCCTTGTAATGTTTTTTCAATATCCGCAAGTTGTTCTTCTAATTCCTTTATGAAATCTTCTTTATCTGCGATTTGATCTTCCATTTCTTCAATTGCTCTTTCCCCTAATAAACCAACCATCTCATTTTCCATATATTTAATTTGACGCTTTTGTGTTTGAATCAGTTCTAATTTACGTGCTCGAGCATCTAACATCTTTTGACGCCACTGTGCATGTTTTTGATCATTGAACTCTTTTAAACCCGCAAAATACGCATCCATTAAAGAACGGAATTCTTGCCAAGCTTGATCTTCTTTATCTTTTCCACAAGAACCAATTGTTTTCCATTCTACTTGTAAGTTCTTCATTGTAGAAGTATGTTCTTTGGTATATTCTTTTCCTTCTACAATACCCTTTGCTTGAACGATTAACCCCTTCTTTTGTTCATACTTTTCATCTTGCTCACTACGAACACTTGCATAGTACTGTTCTCTTTTCTCATAAAAGACTTGGCGATGTTCTTGAAATTCATTCCATAAACGATCATCATGTTCTCTACCAGCATTGCCTGCTTGTTTCCAACGTTCCATTAGATTACGATATTGTTCACTCGTCTCTTTCCAATCTTCACTATTCTTCAAAGCTTGCGCTTCTTGAATTAAATCTTGTTTTGTAGAACGAGCTTCTTCAAACTTCACTTTTCTATTTTCCCAATCTTCACGCTTACGATCATAGAAGGTTTGTCTAGCAGCTTGAAACGCATCCCATAACGTATCATCGCTATCTTTACCAGCACTTCCTGTTGCCTTCCATTGTTGCATAAGTTCATTCATTTCATCACTTGTCGCATTCCAATCAGTAGAAGTCGATAGTTTCACAGCGCGATCCACCAACTCTTGTTTTAATTGTTGATTGTTTTGATATCCCTCATTACGCTTTGCATAAAAGGTATCCAAACATGCATCAAATTCTTGTTCCAAGGATTCCTCAAACGCAGATTCACCATAAGGTATTCTTTTCCATTTTCTTTTTAAATCGGATATTTGATGAAACACTTCATTCCATGAAGCATCTTCTGGAATCTTCTTTGCCTCTTCTACTAATGCTTGTTTTTGCTCAATCGTATCCTCCATATCGAATACTTCTAATTCATCATCATATGCATTGTACATACATTTACCTCCTCAATGATTTCCATTGCCCTAAATGCTTACCTTTATATTCTAACGTAAAACAACAAAAATTCCTAGTATACATCCTTGAAATTATGCTTCTTCTACTTTCTTATGAGTAAACAAACCATCTCATAGAAAAAAGAGTGCCCTGCACTCTTATACGTTTTCTTTACGAACAACACTTAATTCAATTGTATATGGAATTTGCACGAGTTCAACTCCTGCCGCTCTTAACATACGTTTACTTGCTATGGTTCCATCAGTACTTGCATATTTATCAGATTCGTATACAATTCTTGAAATCCCACTTTGAATGATTGCTTTCGCACATTCATTACAAGGAAACAAGGATACATATATACTACATCCTTTTAAATTTTGAATACTATTTAATATAGCATTTAATTCTGCGTGTACTACATATGGATATTTTGTATCCGCAAATTCCCCTTCGCGATCCCATGGAAAATCATCATCATCACAGCCATTAGGAAATCCATTATACCCAATGCCTACCACACGATGTTCCTTGCTAACAATCACAGCACCCACTTGAGTACTAGGGTCTTTACTACGTCTTGAGCTTAAATGTGCCAACCCCATAAAATACTCATCCCAATTCAATACGTCTTTTCTCTTCATGTTCTCTACTCCATTCTATATTGCTTATTATAGCACTTTTGTAAATAATCTGCGTATTTATTTAATGCAGTATTACGATAAATATTTACGATAGATGCATCGAATTCTTTATCTAAAGGTTCAATGGTTGTAGTTTTCATACCTAAATAAGTGACTCCTACCAATAGGATTAAGGAAGCACTCATCACATGTTTTTTTAATTGCGCAATTTTTTCTGAGTTTGAATATAGTATTCCTAATACAACGCCACATACAAATCCACCTAAATATGCATGGTAAGAAAGTCCTGGCAACAAAATCAAAATACTTCCAAAGATTGCTAAACGAAGAAAGGACAGCTTAACAAATGGATGTTTCATCGTGCCCTTTAAGACAAGCACGATGAAATACGCACCCAACAATCCAAACACACCATCTCCCATACCAAGGGCTAAAGCATTTGCTTCTGCTACCAATAAAAACAAATTACCAACAACAATGGAAAGAAGCAGTATGGAAATAAACTGCCATCTTTTGAAACAATGTTCGCATGCTTTTCCAATCGAATACAACACAAACATATTGATCGCAAGAATGATGGGATCTTGATGTAAGAAGCCAGCACTTAATAATCGGAAATATTCATAAGCAGCTACAATATTCATTTTATAAAATGCACCAAACGCCACAAGTGTAGACATTTCATCTTGAATATAAAAACTAAACGCATAGGATGCTAACGATAAGAGAACACAGATTGCCATGACAACATATGTGGTTTTAGGTCTTGTTCTAGCTTGTAATTTCTCATAGAATTTCACTTGCCGTTTGTGTTGCACTTCTTCGATTTCTTTGGTGATACTCACAATTTCTTTTTCATAATCATCACTCTCATGAACGATAGAATCTAATTCATGAAAGGTGCTTAAGATACTTTCATCAGAGACTCCATTAGGAGTAACTTTGATTTGCGTTAAGAATGTATTTTCAATTGGTGTACATTCTGGATTCGTATTAAATATCATAATCGGTCCTTCTCGTTGAATCAAATCCAAGATGGAACGATGGGCATTACGAATATATTCACTATCAGCTAAGGTGCTATCATTTGATTTTGAAGAAATACGAATAACGGGATACTTTGTCTGTTGCGCATTCATGAGCCAAATATCTTCCTTGTGTTGTTGCACACGAATTACTTGGTATTCATGTTTTGTCACAAGATAATCAATCACTTGGTACGCAAACATATCATATTTATTGAAATCCACAAAATCACCTCTATTCTTGTCTTAACTCCTTCAACAGTTCTTCAAACTGTTCAGGTAAAGGGGCATTTACAGTTACCTCTTCTTCTGTTACAGGATGTACAAATGTAAGTTGATGCGCATGTAACATTTGTCCTCCGGTTTTCAATGTTTTACGATAACTATACTTCTCATCTCCAACTACAGGATGTCCAATGTACTTCATATGTACACGAATTTGATGTGTTCTACCTGTTTCCAAGCGACATTCTACTAGCGTATATTCTTTGAATCGCTCTATCACTTTGAAATGTGTACGAGCATCTTTTGAGTTATCTCCAGTCACCGTCATCTTTTGACGATCTTTTACATCTCTTCCAATAGGCGCATCAATCGTTCCAAATTCATGTTCAATTACACCATGTACCAATGCATAATACAAACGATTAACCGTCTTTGTTTGTAATTGCTTAGATAATGATGTATGTGCCTTGTCATTCTTTGCGACAATCAATAACCCTGTTGTATCTTTATCAATACGATGTACAATCCCAGGACGTAACACCCCATTGATACCAGATAAATCCTTACAATGGTACAACAATCCATTGACCAATGTACCACTTTGATTTCCATTTGCTGGATGTACAACAACTCCTCTTGGTTTGTTAATAACGATCACATCGTGATCTTCATAACAAATATTCAAATCCATCTCTTCTGGAATTGCTTCCATATCCATAAGATCTTCAAACTCTGCTGTTATTACATCCCCTGGTTTCACTTTATATTTTGCTTTACAAAGTTGTCCATTCACAAAAATAAGTTCATCGCTTAACAATTGTTGTACTCTACTTCTTGAAAGATCTTCTTCTTTTTCACTAATATACTTGTCGATACGATCCAGCGTATCTTCACTACTTACTACAATCTCTATTTCTCGCATTTATGATATCCTCCATATGATTCTAAAAATACTGATAAAACAACAATTGCGACTCCTATGCACAAGGACATGTCCGCAACGTTAAATACTGGGAAATCATAATTGAAAATAATGAAATCCAAAAAATCTCGTACATATTGAAACCAAAGACGATCGATAAAATTCCCTAAAGATCCCGCAATCATTAACACAACACCGAGTTTACTCAAACCGTCCGCTTCTTCACTATTGCGATAAAAATAAACCATCGCAATTACAAATACAATCGTAATAATGTAGAAGAAGACCATCTTTCCTTCAAACAAACTCCAAGCAGCTCCTGTATTATGTACATTGGTAATCTTAAAAAATCCTGCAATTACATCAAAACTTTCTCCAAGTGCCATATTGGCATTAATTACAATCTTGCTAATTTGATCCACAATCAAAACCGCAAGAATAAGTAGTATATGTTTTAGTTTCATTCGCACTCACCTTTTATCTATTCTACACATATTCTCTCTTTTATATTACTAGAAACGTAAGATTATGTACCACCTTACCACATGTGTGAAACAATTATAACAAAAAAAACCGCCTATGGCGATTTAATCTTACTTTTTATAGTAGAACTTGGTAATTAGGAAAGTTATAAATTAAGGAGGATGAACATTACGTTCATTCTATTGTATGTTCTTTATAAAAAGTCGGAGGTTTTTGTTAACCTGAATATAGTGTAACATAAGAGAAATAAAGTTTCAATAGTTTTTCATTATTTCGTTGTTTATTTTCTGAAAAGTTTTACATTAAGATTGTATACGTTCAAAGATAACATCGAATTGTTGTTGTGTAAATGATTCATACTCACTTACACGAAACATCAGGAAGGTATCCTCATGTTGTATCAAAACCCAATAATCCATCGTATATATTGTATACTCCCCTAATCGTTCTTCCTGTTGCACATCATTCGTTGTAATCGCATGTACTATGAAATTCTTCCATATAGTATCCTTCACATGAATGACATCATATTCATAAGTCTCTTCTAAACCTTTACAATAAGAATATGACTCATCTTTCATAAATACAGAATCTTCTATATCTACATCGAATCGTATACTTTCATCCAAATTGAAATATGCATTCGGTATCACACTTTCTACACCCTGTTTTTCCGCAGTTGTTTCATAGATGTTTGCAGTTGTATACTCTATGACTTGAACACTTGATACTAGAAGTATCGATGCAACAATGAGAGATGCTACTATCGCAATATAATT
Organism: Amedibacillus sp. YH-ame10; assembly: GCF_053848885.1. NCBI lineage: Bacteria > Bacillati > Bacillota > Erysipelotrichia > Erysipelotrichales > Erysipelotrichaceae > Amedibacillus > Amedibacillus sp. YH-ame10. Next base: position 2,555 of record NZ_JBSPFA010000012.1, on the reverse strand, counting down.
CTTCTTACAAAGTTTAGAAATAGCTTTATAAAAGAGTATAATTAGACAAACACTCAACAACAAACAAAGAAAGAACCAATACAATTGCATACTCATATTCCAAATCATCAAATTCAAAATCAAGAGTACAAATAATAGTATTTGTAAGCTAGAGCGAATTTTAATCCTCCAAAGAGAATATTTCTTTTTCTCATGAATCATCCATCGTATTACGGGATATGCAAAACTCAAAAAGAATGAAGCATATAAAAGATATGTTAAAAATCTAAAAACATTACTCATACTTGTCCAATAGAACACTTCTTTATAGCTATCATTGAATATATCTATAAGTGGAATCGTAAGCCATAACAATCCAAGACATAAGCATAATCCCGCATATTTTAAAGAAGCTTTTTTCATTTCTTTCTTTGTTTCTATACTTTGTTCTCGTATTGGCATATCAATCGGTACATCAGAAACAAAGATTTGCATAGGACCATTGCTCACTAAGAAAACATAGCCATACTCTTCTATAAATGAGCGATACTTTAAAACTTCTTCATTTGCAATATCTGGATACCATACATCATAATTTGATATAAAATCTACATAGAAGTAGTATTCTTTAGGTATACACTCTTCAAAGGTCATGCTTGTTCTTGGAGTAGGCGATATGTTGTTTAACATCCAGCCTTCTTTTGCCATTTCCTTTAAATACTCTTCTAGTGTTTTATATTCAAACAAAAAGAAATATAAGTACTTTTTCTTTGTGTTCATACAACACCCTCCTCTCACTCTCTACAAGCGCATTTACATCGCATCAATCTGATCAAATATATAATCTAATTGCAGTGATGAAAATTCTTTATACTGATCAGCGGAAAAAGAAATATAAGTTCCTTGATCCCTAACAAGTACGTAATATTCTTGAACATATACTTTATATTTTCCAATTTCTCTTTCTGATATTAAATCTTTAGTTGTCAATAATTGCATAATTAGTTTGTGCAATGGTGTATTTTTTACAGTTACAATTTGATAACTAAAATATTCATCTTCATTTTCACTATAGGAGTAATCAACTTCTTTTAAAAACTCACTATTTTGAGTCCTTATATCAACTGTTTGATTTTCCTCCCATTCAAGATAATCATATGGTATTACGCTTTTTCCTTCTGTTAGTATATATTCAGAATTATTAAGCATAGAATTTTGAACACTTTTCTCTATGAGTTTATTCCCCCCCATAATCATTCCTACAACCAGCAACGCAATGATCGCTATGCGTTTGTAAGTCTTATCAAAACGCTTTGCAGTATACGTTATACTCATGTTAATAATACTAACCGCAAGGATAATGTATAAAAGTATTAACGCAAACGAAAGATTAAATAAACCACCTAGCATAAGAACGATTATGCACAATACCGATACATATTGTAAATACGTACGAAGTTGTATTCTCCATAAGCTATATCGTTTCTTTTCATGAATAATCCAAGCAAATACTGGAAAAGAAAAACTGATATACAACAATCCTAAGACACAACGGCTTACATCTAAAACTAAAGTTGCATTATCTGCCCAAACATACGCATCCTGATATTTCCCATTTAAGAAACTTGAAATCCCCATAAATATCCATAGGATACCAAAAATCATCCACATTCCAACTTCTTTTATTGATATTTTGCGCAGCTCTTTTTTCGTTTCCGCGCTTTGTTCACGAATTGGAATATCCATCTTTTCTTCACTCATAAACAATTGTAGTGGCCCTTGATTTAGGATAAATGTATATCCATACTCCTCAACCAATGCACGATATTTAAACACTTCTTTATTTTCTACTTGAGGAAACCAGAAGCTATAATTGGATATAAAATCTAAATGAAAATAATATTTCTTTGGTGTACAAGACACAAACGTTAATATCTTCATGAGACCACCTGAGATACGTTCGATCATCCAGCCTTCTTCTGCCATATTCTCCAAATACTCTTGTAGTGCTTGGTGTTCATATAAAAAGAAATTTAAAGTTTTTCTCTTTGTTTTCATAACAACGCCTCCATCCAAGGTTTCCCTTCTTCCATCATATCCTTTAATCGTTTGTACTCTTCTAAAAGCATACCTTTTCCTTTATCTGTAATCTCATAGGTTCTCTTTCTACCATCTACTTGTGTTTCCACTATCATCTTTTCACTTTCAAACTTAGATAACATGGTATACAGCGTTCCAGGTACCAAACGTACTCTTCCTTTCGTAATATCTAAAACAAATTCAGTTATCTCGATACCACATCGAGGAGTTAACAAAGCTACCAAAGTGTAGTACATAGGTTCCGTTAACGTATCTAATTGTTTCCTTGGCACAATCTCACTCCTCTCTAATATCGTTAAACGATATTACCTCTATCTATACTATAATATCGTTTAACGATATTGTCAATATAGAAATAAAAAAGATGTCCTGAAGGACATTCCGAAAGATTAAATTTCGCCTGTAGATATAGTATACTATCTATAGGTGATTTTTTTGATTAAAGACTCTTCTGTTTTCGCTAAAAAAGAACTTGC
>NZ_JBSPFA010000011.1:0-90444 GCF_053848885.1 Amedibacillus sp. YH-ame10 | reverse complement strand
GATTTTCTAGAGAATCAAAAGTAAAAACTTGTCGTGTCCTTCTTTGGCTCTTCTTAGAGCCTTTTCGTCATGTTTTTTTCGTTTTCTCTCATTTCCACTTAAATTATGCAAGTTCCTAATAGACAAAAAAAACCAAACATTAGAAACTTTTCTATGTTTGGTTACATAATATGTGTGTTACAAACAAAATAACCTTTGTCTTTCATCTTAGATGCACACTGTTCTACAAACGCGTGATCTTTACTGCATGCAAATACAGTACTTCCACTTCCAGACATAAGAACTAATGGAAACCCTAATTCTTGTAGTTCCTTTTTTATTTCCTTAATATGAGGAACTATCTGAAATGCGCTATATTCCAAAGAGTTGGATACACTTGAACATAAACGTTGAAAATCATCTTCTTGCATACACGTTTTAACGATATCACAATCTGGATGATCACATGCATCAAAGTCTAACATGGAAAATGCTTTTCCTGTTGGTACTCCTTCTTGGGGTTTCACAAGTAGGATTTCAAAATCACATCGATTGTTAAATGGAACGATTTTTTCTCCAATACCTTTTACAATTGAACAGCATTGCATTACACAAAAAGGAACGTCCGCTCCAATTTGTTTTCCTAATAACGACAATTCTTCTAAAGTGATGTTTATATTACACAGTTCTTTGATTGCTCGCAACACTGCTGCACCATCTGCACTGCCTCCAGCTAATCCTGCTTGTGCTGGAATATTCTTTTCCACATGAATATGAAAATGTTGATTTAAATGAAATGTTGAACGCATCAAGCGAACTGCCTTTACGACGGTGTTAGAGTCATCCATAGGAATGCTCGTTTCATTCGATGTATAAACATCTTCATCTGCGAATTCAACCGTTAGAATGTCATGCAAATCAATCGGTACCATAACCATTTCTAATTCATGGTATCCATCTTCTCTTTTCCCCACAACGTTCAAACACATATTTATTTTCGCATATGCATTAATCTTCATGGGTCATCACCTCATACAAATGAATAAACTCATCCATACCAAGACTCTCTGCTCTACGAGCCACTTCTATTTGTGCCTTTTCTAAGATAAGGCGTGCGCTTTCTTTATTTTCACAGTATTCACCAAAGTTATTTAAAATTGTTTTTCTTCTTTGTTTGAAACAAGCTTTCACCATTTCAAAGAAATGAGTTTCTTCTATAGTATTGTCTCTCTCTATAAAACGAAACTGTAGTACAGCACTATCTACATTAGGTTTTGGCATAAAGACATTCTTAGGTACTTTCATAACCGATTTTACATCACAACGATACTGCGTGATGATACTCAATGCATTATAATCCTTTGTATTTGGAACGGCATGAAAACGATCCGCTACTTCTTTTTGCATCATAACGGTGATTGCGGAAATATCCGCATGAGATTCAAATATCTTAAAGAGAATCGGTGTGGTTATATAATAGGGAAGATTGGCTGCGATGACTACATCGTACCCTTCTTTTTTGTACTTCTCTACCCACTTCACTAAATCAATTTCTAAAAAGTCTTGTAGTACAATTTCAAAGTTATCATATTCGGATAATGTTTCCTTTAATACAGCTGGGAGTCTTTCATCAATTTCAAAAGATACTACCTTCTTTGCGTATTCGCATAAATATTGAGTCAATGCCCCAATACCAGGTCCTATTTCAAACACTACACAATGATCACTTACCATGGCAGATCTTGCGATCTTTTCCACAACGCTAGATTCAATTAGGAAGTTTTGCCCATAATTCTTCTTTGCGAATAAATCATAAGTTTCCAATATCTCTTTGGTTCTACTTGGTGTCGCAATTGGTTTATTCATATTGCTCTTCCTTTCATTTTAATAAATCCTCTATATCTTCTTTTTTATATCTTCCCATATTCAAACGTTTCCATAATGTTTTTGCGTTTGGTTTACCCAAGGATAATTTCTGGGCAAGAATGTCTCTTTTCTGTCCACTATCTTTTTGTCCTTGTAAACCAAGGTCCGTAAAATCCTCATAAGACAATGTTTCTATAAATGTATCATCATACGTTAGTAGGTTTGACAACGCTTCTATAATATCTTCTTTATTAGCGTGTTCGATACCTACCTTCTTTGTTGTTTTCGCTTTGTTTTTATCGATAAAAGCATTCTTGCAGCCTGGTACATATTGATTGATAGTCATACGAATTTTTTCACCAGGGAAATCAGGATCTGTAAAAATAATGATTCCTCTTGTTTTTTGTAATTGCGCGATACGAGCTAATACTTCTTTTCCAAGATGTGTTCCACTTGTCTCTAGTGTATCGCATTGCAAATAGCTCTTCAACACATTGGTATCATTTTTACCTTCTACTACAATGACTTCTTTTATCTTCATATGAACGCAACCTTTCGTACAATATTTTATCATAAATACACTAAAAAAGACACTGACGTTATGGATTTCATCAGTGTCTAAGAGATTTATAGGGGACAAGAATTACCTGATTGTCCTCCCATACGAATAATCTGCGCAGTTGGATTTCCAGCAGATACTCGATATACTTGAGAATTGGATTCACTTCCTGTATACAAATCAAGATGATGTCCAGAGATTCCACCACCTCTATCCAATACCATTGCGTAGAAAGGTTCATTTGGATTTAAACCTGCACCACCTAGACCATGGTTCTCAATCTTTACGATGGAACACATTGGCACACTTCGATCTGCCGCAATGATATAATAATTCCCATACTTGATCCCTGGTTGCCATGTACCATCTGGTAACTGTACTCCAAGGTTTAAATCTAGTGCAACTCCCATAGCAGTACCTCCACGTCCATTTACAACTTGACACCCATAACAGTCAACTCCGTATGTTGTAATTCTTGGAGAAAAGGCACTTAGTGCTTCTTTTTCTAAACGTTCTAATTCTGCTTTACGAGCAGCTTCTGCATCTTCTGCTTTCTTCTTTTCACGCGCATCTCCAAGCAGCTGTTTACTGATGCGATTAAAATCCTCTTTTGTGACAATCAGCCCTTTGCTATCTCGAACACTTGTATACAATTGTGTGTCTTGATTGTTCTTAGCATAGGCCTTCAATGCAAATACTTCATTCCTGTTATCCACTAGCCTTGCAAGTGGCTGTGGTGTATAGTCTGTATCGTTTGATACAATAAAGTCGTTGTTCGCTATGTTTGTATCGAAAACTTTAGCTTCGGTACTCACACATCCATATAAAGCGAAAACACAGGTGAATAGGACGAATAAAATTCGTTTTGCCTTCATCGTTGTTCCTCCTTCGTATGAAACAGACAATAGTCTATCACATAACTTTGAGCTTGTCCAATAATATTATTTTTTAACATGTGTTTATTGGTATTTTACCCAATTTGCACTGTTTTATACATATGCGTCAAATAATTATTTTATGACAAACATTGATTGTAAGGCATTATTTCAATCTTATTCAAAAAATACAACTATTTTATTTCATAAAGTGACTTGTTAGTTATAAACAATATTTCACAAGTAAAGGGTGATTTTTATACAATTTTTCCCAGTTATTTTAGCTAAAAGCTCCGTATTCTTCATGGAACTCTCAGTTTTGAGTCACTTGTGAATGAAAGCAGTTACACCTTTACGTTCTTGTTCCTATGATTGCTAAGGTAAAACAAAAACATCCATTTACGGATGCTTTATGTATGCTATAGTTTGCTAGGAAAACTTAAATCATCAATGAAATCTAATGAAATTCCATATATGATTTCATCCTCTACAATCCTAAAACATTCTTTATCACTATATTTTTCTGGTTCATGTGCATCTAAACCATATAATACTTTTACTTTATATGTAGAAGCTATCTCCCAAAACTTACGATATGGATACAAATAACGATATTCATTTCCTCTTTGACACTTTCCATGTTTCAATCCATTTAGGTTCAATTCTAATGGAACTTGATACTCTTGTGCGGCTTTACATATTGTATGAGATGCCTCTTCACAGGCTTCATTCCATTCTTCTTTTCCAAACATGAATAAATCAGGATGTGCCACATAATCAGGCAATCCATCTACAATTGCTTTTTCAACCATCTTCGCATATAACAAAGTATCTTTATCCTCAAAGTTGCGATAAAAGTCTGGCGCAAACAATGCAGGCTCGTGTTCTCCTAAAATGATATAATCAAAACGTTCTTTATTAGCTTTGATTTCATCCATTTGTTCTTGGTAGTTTTCAAATTCAAGCCCAATGCGTATTTCTATTTGGTCTTTATATTTTTCTTGAAGATACTTTATAGAAGACACATAATCCTCAAGTTCATAATCATGCATTCTTTCGCCTTTGATATATCCATCCTTATATGGCATATGATCAGAGAACCCAATTCTTTTAAATCCATTTTTTATAGCTTCTACTACGTAAGCTTCATCTTCTCCTATTGCATGTCCACATCTTGATGTATGGCAATGATAATTAAACTTTTGCATAAAATCCCCTTCTTTCTTTATAGTTCTTCTTCGTATGTAAATCCTAATCCCTGTACTTCATTCGCATTCATCACAATCACAAAGGCTTCTGGATCGATATGTGATACAAGCTTTTGTAGTTGTGGTAATTGTTTATTCACAATTACTACCATCAATACTGGTTTTTGTTCTTGAGAATACCCTCCTACCGCTTGAATAAGTGTCGTACCTCTTTCTAGAGTTTCATGTATCTTGTCCATTATCTCGCGATGATGTTCAGATACAATCATTACATTTTTCGCATCATGTCCACCAATCATCATGGTTTTATTAATCAACACACTACTTACCCAAACGGATAGTATTCCTGTTAAAGCTGCTTGCAGTCCATAAGTGGCTGCCCCTAACAAAACAGTCAACGCATCTACAATTAGCACAAGTCTAGGAAGTGGAATATGGGTATATTTATTAATTACAAGTGGAGGAATATCCATTCCTCCCGTACTAGCTCCTGTACGGAATACACAACCAATTCCAATTCCCATCAACGCACCACCATAAATAGTCGCAAGATATTTATCCATAATAAATGTATCTGGTGCGATATAATTCGTAGCTATATATGAAAATGAAGACAATAATAAAGGATAAGCAATCGTGCTTAAAATTGTCTTCATCGCAAATTTCTTACCTAAAATAAAAACACCAATAATAAACAAACCAACAGTTCCTACATTGATCATCATTTCTGGAGACAATGGAACTATCTTTTGTAAGGCAATCGCAACTCCAGCTAATCCTCCCGTCAATACATTATTGGGTAGTATAAACCACGCTACACCAATTGCTAGCGCAATATTACCAGCAAGTATCCAAAGAAATTCATACATAAATTCTTTTCTATTTATATTCATATCTTCACCTATAACCTTATACTTAAGTATTATATCACGAGCATTCATGAACTTAAAAGGTCAATTTAAGTTTCCTTTCAAAAGAAAACTCTCAATTCATATGAGAGTTAATGTGTAAAAAATTCTTGGATTAAAGAACGAGGTTCTACTTCTGGAGTACAAATACTTTTCGCACGTAAATCTCCTGTTATCTCATCACCTTTTCCATCACCTTCTATGATTAGTAAATGGTTATCTTCCCACTTGGCAGATATATCATTTTTATACTCAAACATCTTCATGTTTTTTATCACCATACGTAAAGATGACTCCGTATGAATACCACTGACCAAATCCGTGTATATTTCTTGAATTTTATTTTTCAAAGGGTATGTTTCCATTGTATCGCTATCATATCTAATCACATACTCAATTTCACTTTTGGCAGTTATTGACCCTATCGTAAACAAAGTCATCGTCCATATACTCACTATGATAAAGAATTTCTTCATTTCATTCACCTCTACAAAAAGTATCGGCAAGATTCTTCTTTTTAAACCTTTCATTTATAAAAAGGATGTTTTATGAATTTTTTGATAGTTTCTTGATAAAGAATTGAATACCTGTACCCATACATATGATTGCTAATAAAGTCCCTAACGCCCCTGTTGCCCCTAGCAAAATACCAAGAATCGCAAAGGTGATATCACACAGAGTACGAACAATTCCAATACTTCTCTTAGTTTTATGACTCACACAGAAAACAAGAGCCTCATAAGCACCCTTCCCATAATCCGCTAGTGCATATATCGCAATCCCGAGAGCAAGTACCAACAAGCCTAATACACATAGAAGTATACTCATACTCAAAGAATCAATGGACACCATATGAGAAGTCATAAAATCCGTTGTTAATGCGATAACAATCGGGTTCAAGATGCTTCCTATATGAATCTGCTTTTTATCCATAAAGAAAACGAACACTAAAATAATCGCGCATACCATAATATTAGCTTGCCCTACAGTAATTGATAATGTATTTGAAATCCCTATCCAAAACAGTGTCATTGGATCACTTCCCACATTCGCCCATATCGTAAACGCGATACCGACACCCATAATCAGTGAACCTATGATAACTCTAAGTAACTTTCCTATTTGTATTTTTCCCATGTTTTTCTCCATAAGAAAGGACACTATTTTCATAGTATCCCCTCCTTTATTTATTTCAATTCTGGCCAATATGCTTTATTTGCCTTAATGTAATCATCTAAGATAGCTTTCGCTACATGTGTAGATGGAACAATTGGATTCAAAGTTAATGCCTCTAATGCTTTTTGATAGCTTCCTTCTAAACAAGCTTCTACCGTTAAGGTTTCATATGCCTTCATCACTTCCATTAAACCTTTCTGGAAGGTAGGAATCGTCCCTACATTATATGGACGATAACCAGATGCATTGATAGTCGCAATACATTCAACAATAGCTCCTTGTGTAAAATTTGAAATAACACCATCATTTGGCACGTTGATTATAAATTCTTCATTTGTATCATTCACAATGGCATTTACAATATTCACAATAAAATCCCCATGAATCGTATCTGTTAAGTCGTTTCCTTTTGCACTACCTTTTTTTACACCTTCTAAACATAATGCGAAAGTCTCTTTTTCACGGTGGTCAATACAGTATTCTCCACGTGTATAATTGATGTCTTCATCTTCAAACATTTCATCAGGGTAATAATAGTATTGTAAATAACTTACTGGTAAAGTTCCTGGGAAATGTTCCACAAATTGTTTTTGACGTTTCGCCGTTCTTGCCCAACTATCATCTGTTGCAGTTCCAGTAAACATTCCATTCACTTTTACATATTCGCTTAATTCTGGTAGTTTATCAACACCATTTACATCAAACATATTGGTGAACCACCCTAAGTGATTCAAACCAAAATAACGATATGAGAAATCTTTTGGTGTACCTTTCATAATCTTTGCCATATCACTTTGTTGCCAAGGTGGAACATCGCAAATACAAATGTTTTTCACTTCAGGTACTGCTCGCTGAATAGCTTCTGCCACGATCGCTGTTGGATTAGAATAATTAATAATCCATGCATTAGGTGCATATTTTACAACATCTTTTGCGATTTCAACCATTGCTGGAATTTCACGCATAGCGAATGCGAACCCTCCAGGTCCACAAGTCTCTTGTCCAATCACGCCATGTTTCATCGCGATCTTTTCATCCTGCACACGTTGTGGAAGCATTCCTGTACGAATTTGTGCTAGTAAAAAATCCATCCCTGCGAAGCCTTCCTCACGTTTTGTAGTCATGCATACTTCAATGCTAGGGTCTACTTCTTTTACCATGATTTCCATGAAATCACCAGTGATATGAAGACGTTCTTCATTATCATCAATGAATACGATCTTCTTTAGAGGAATACGTCCTCTTTGTTCCAATAGAGAATTTACAATACCAGGGGTATATGCACTACCAGAACCAATAATTGCTACGGTGTACTTCTTCATAATAATATCCTCACTTTCTTGTGTAGTTATTATGATACTTCCATATAAATCGCTATTTCATAAGGAAACGTATATCCGTTAGGAAGTACAGCCAATACTTACAAAAATAGTATAGCGAAAAGATGAATGAAGGACAAATAAAAAATTTCCTATAAGAATAGGAAAGATGAATATGAATCCTTATTTGAACAAATAGAGGATTCATATGCATTTCTATAATCTAAAAAGCAACCCTTTTTGGGTTACTTTGCGTATTCTATAATAGATTCCAATGCCAACGTCATCATTGTATCGAAACTTTGTTCACGCGCTTGTGCACTTACCTTTTCTTTTGTAATACTATGATCAGATACAGTAAGTAAGGTTGTGGCTTGTTTACCAGCACAACGTGCTATATGAAAGAGTGCGAAACTTTCCATATCAACACATAAGCAACCCTTATGTTCCACTAAATCCACAAGATTTTCTTTCACTTTATGGTAGAAACAATCACTTGTATGCACTCTTCCAATCTTCAAAGGAAACTGATGTTCCTTTGCACATGTAATAATGCGCTCATTTAGTTGTGGTTCACTTTCCACGATATGAAGATTTTCTCCACTGTATGTTGATGCATAGGTCGATTCACTATATGCACTCTGCGCTAAGAAAACATCTAGTATTTGAAGCTGTGTACTATATGCTCCACAAGAGCCGATACGAAGGATGATATCTACATCATATTTATGGTATAGCTCATGCGCATATATTCCCATAGAGCCACATCCCATACCACTTCCCATAACAGAAATGCGCTTTCCTCTATAAGTTCCACTAAAGCCTAGCATATTGCGTATATCATTGAATTGTATGACATCTTTTAAATATGTTTCCGCAATATATTTGGCTCTTAAGGGATCTCCGGGCATCAATACAACATTCGCAATATCTTTTGCATCTGCACGATTATGTGCACTTGCCATTAAAACTGCCAGCCGTTAAAGGTAAAGGCTGTTTCACTTACATTTTCAGGATCATATTCTTTTAGAATTTCTTCATAACGTTCTTTATAGTTATTGTCAATTTCTGCTTGGGGAATGACAACACTTGCTTCATGTAAGAAATGGAAAGAATCTCTACCCATCGCTTGTCCGCGTTGTGTGTGCTTGTCTAATGCAACATCAGGAATTTCAGGAAGTTTTCCCATCGCAAATGATTTGATACAAATATTTTTTAAGATATCACTTGAACGATCTTTTTCACTCGCACACATGTAACGAATGGCATGAATGAAATACATCGTGCGATCATTATCAGCGTAGTCATAATTCAAACGCATTTGCGCTAAATTATTCACCATAATTGCAGCCATAGGATTCCCCATACCAATATCTTCTACTGATATTGTAAGCAATCTTCTCCACATTTTTTCTTCTAATTGAGGAGATGAAATATATAATTCGTATGCGAACATACATGCTTGTTCTTCCAATCCTCTACGTATTGATTTTTGTAAAGCACTAATGACTTCGTCACACGCATAACCATTACGTGTTGTAATTTTTGACCATGGGTCGTACATTGTTTTTGCCATAAACTTAATTCCTCTCCTTATATAGTTCCATAAATTCTTGAACCATAATTTTAATTGTTTCACAACTCATAAATTGATCTTCCGCATGCAATACGAGCATAGAAACTTGTGGTTCGTTATCCGTCGCTTCTTTTTGTAGAAGCGCTAAATGTTTGTCATGCGCTTCTTTAAGGAAATTATCCCCTTCCTCTAGCTTTGCATGCGCCTCTTCCACCTGTTGCTTCTTTGCCAGATGCATCGCCTGAATATATGTTGATTTTGCTGCACCTGAATAAGTAATAATTTCCATAGCTACAGCGCTTAATTTTTCTAAATCTGGCATGTTGACACCTATCCTTCCATTAACTTCTTTGCTTGTTCATATGCACCTTTTCCATCAGAAATTGCATATACACGCATATCCACAGCTTGTGTAGGAATACGTAGTTTTCCTTTTACTTCTTCTACTGCATACATAATTTGAGGTGCCACTAAGCATACATCCCATTTTCCAATCTCATCAGAAATACTTGCGCTACTAACTGCTTGTACTTCTGCACTATCGTTGACACTTTGTGCATATTCTTTAATCTTTTTTACAAGTATAGAACTTGACATTCCTGCATTACATACAACTAATATCTTCATTTTGAGTTCTCCTTAATCTTTCATGATTTGTATAATTCTCTCAAGATAATCCATAACTTCCTCTGGTGTCTTCATTTCCAATAGCATTTGAATCAAACTTGGAGTTGTCGCAATCATATTGATTAGATTATATATATACTTTAAATCAGCATCAATTTTTGGTTCAAATGCAGATACAAACATAATGCATACAGGGTTTGTATCTTTTAAGATGTTACTTTTTACGATTACCATCATAATCGCATCCTCACTCGCTGTATTCATCAAGGGGTGAGGCATAAAACAACCATTTTCGATATGAGTCGGATATACTTTTTCTCGGGAAATGATATCCTCCACAAATCGAGGTGCATCCGGTATTTTATGGTGGTTTTCTAATAAGGCTGCACTTCTTTTTAAAATCTCTTCATAACTTATATCCTCTTCTATGATAAGGATTCTATCTTTTGAGAATACCTTATGGAAGATGGATGCACTTTGTGATAACATTGCTCGACGAGATATAAAGTTTTCAATCTGTACTCGATCAGCTTCATAAGGAAGCTGTTGTATTTCAATGACAGGTATATTTAGTTTCTTTTCAAGTGCAATGTTACTGATAATCAAATCAACGTTTTGATTCTTTATCTCTTCTTCTAATTGATAGGTAGAGACATTTCCCATCACTTGTACACGTTCTTTAAATTCTTGATGAATCCATGTTTCGATAAAACTTGCGAAGCTTTGCGTCGTGCCAAATACAATAAGTACTTTAATACTTGTATTTTGTACTTTAAGAAACGGTTGAATATAAAGGGCTAAAAATGATATTTCATCTTCCTTCATATATAAGTTATATTTCTTATGTACAATTGGCACAATTAACATCGCTATCTCATAAGCAAATGCATAGGTTGTTTTTACTTCTTGTAGCAATGGGTTTATCAATTGATAATCCATAAGTAATCGTTTTATCGCAAACTCTAAATGGCTCTTAAAGTTTTCAAATAAGGATGGCATTGATTCAAAATCTAAATTATATTTACTCTTCATCTGTCCTACAAATTCATGAACAATTACTTCATTTGATGTAGAAAGAAGGGAAGTGTTTTGATTAGAAAATAAACCTAGTGTCTCCATATAGTTTTGTAGTAAGGACATATCTTCTACTTCCATGGTGTAATGCAAATCACGTAGTAGCGTATGTAGCATAGCATGTAAAGGCTCATTGTTATGTTGCAGGTGTACATGCTCTTTGATATAGCATTTATCTTCACATCGTGTAATGGTAAAGAGTACCATCCAACTAACAACAAATAACATTTGATCTGGTATATTTACATTATGTGTTTTACAATACCCACTCATGTAATCTACGATATCATAAATTTCTTCCACATCAATAAAGTCTTTGACGAGTTGATATAAATGAATATCTACTAATTTATTTGATAAATAAATTTCTTCTTTTACAATGCGATAAAGTAGTGTTCGTAGTGCGACTTCATCAGACTTTAAACAAAGCTCACCATTCTCCAACAACAATCCATCATAATGGAATAATTTTTTTAAACTTTTTTGAAAGGATGTAATGTCTTTATATATCGTTTGTTCAGATACGAAAAGTTCACTCGCAATATCATATAAGCTTACACTCTCCCGATGAAAGAGTTGTCCTAATATGTAATACTTTCTCTCCATTGGAGTAGAGGCAATTTGCTTATGGTCAATTGCCTCCATCAATGTTATGCATTCTTTTACTTTTTCAACACTATCTTCTACAATGAAATAACCAACTCTCTTACTAGAATTAATCATACAGTGATTATTCATAAGACAAACATTTATACTAGCAATATCATTACGTATCGTCCTTGAACTCACACTTAACTCTTTTGATATATTGGTGGCATTGACACCCTTTGGATGTTTTAAAATCATTTCGACGATTTTCTTCTGGCGTTCACTTAACATAAGCGTATCCCTCCATAGATTATAACTACATTATAACCTATTGTAACCGTTCTAGTTCTGTGTTTCTGCTAATTTTTGTGCTTCCGCATTTTCAGCTTCGATTTCTCTTTCTTTACGTAGTTCATCTGCCTCCATAGCTTTAAAGAATGGATAATAGAAGACCCCCATTAAACATACGGAGAATATCGCAAGAGCTGCTGCTCTCCAATCTAACGTTAATAAGAAGGCTTGAAATCCTGGTGGCAAGAAGCCTGGTGCTTCCCATAAAGGAAGTGATACTAAACCATATTGCATACATAGATATGTAATAATAGAAACAATAACTGGACCAAATACAAATGGTATAAACATAAATGGATTCATAATCATTGGTACACCGAAGATAATTGGTTCATTGATACCAAAGATAGATGGCACAATACCAATTTTACCTATTGAGCTCAATGATTTTGCTTTAGAGCGCATCATCATAATGACTAGCAATAAAGTTAATCCTGAACCACTTACTTGTAAGAACCCATAATAGAATCCAAAGGTAAAGATATGTTCTGGTGCTTGTCCAGCAGCTGTCATAGCTGCATTTTGTGTTGCATAACTAATTGCAAACGGTGCCCAAACACTTGAAGTAATAGCAGCCCCATGAAGTCCAAACACCCATAATAACTGTGTTAGTAATACGATAAGAGCTACCGCCCATACACTATCCATTGAAGAAATAGCAGGTGCTAATAAACTAATAATAATTTTAGGGAAAGCAGTGCCTCCAAACTCAGTACAACACATTGCCACTGTAGAAGCAACAATCACATTGACTGCAAGTGGGAATAAGATAGAGAAACTTTCCGCAACCATTGATGGAACACTATCTGGCATTTTTAATACTAAATGATATTTAGCCATCAAACGAGTGACTTCTACAACAAAGATAGATCCAATGATACTAACGAACAGACCTTCCGCTCCCAAGGAAGATACATCCCATCCACCTTCACCTAATCCAACACAGAGAATCAACTGTACAAGTACAGCAGAAACTCCAATTAAGGAAGATTTCATATCATAACGTTTTGCCAAAGAATCTGCGATAAAGAATGCAGAGAATAAAGACATAATGTTTGTGGTAAAGTAGGTAGGAAAGTTAAAGATATCAATATGAGCATTGACCCAATCTCCTACACCTCCTCCAATCATATTTCCAATTCCGATAGGAATCATACAGAAGCTTCCAATGATAATAATTGGAATAATTGCGATGACTCCATCTTTTACCGACTGCAAATGTTTTTGCTTTTCTAATTTCATGGCGATCGGAAACAGCCATTTCTGTAATTTGTCTTGTAGCGTTTTCAAAGTTATTTCTCCTTTCAACTTTGGTTTTACCAACCTGTTACACTTTTAGTTTACGTATAATTATAATGTTGTGCAAATATTCCTTTTCCCCTTGCTTAGGAAAGAGGAATATAAATCCAGTATGATTCGCTTATGATATATAAAGTCCCTATATTTACAGGCGTTTTATCTGTTCCATAAAGGATAAAAAAAGAACTATGTATTATTTTTTTGCATTTTTACTAGCATTTTTATTATAATATGATAGAATACCGTAGGAAACGTACCCTAATTTACGAGGTAAGACAATGAACAGCATTGTAGGAGGTCATGATATGAATTATGATTTATTGATTGTTGGAGCTGGTCCTGGTGGAATTTTTTCAGCCTATGAAGCTTTAAAGCTTAATCCTGAATTGAAGATTGGTTTATTTGAAGCAGGAAATCCGTTAGAAAAAAGGAAATGTCCTATTGATGGAGTAAAGATTAAGTCTTGTATTAACTGCCCAAGCTGTGCAATTATGAATGGATTTGGTGGTGCTGGTGCATTTTCCGATGGAAAATATAATATTACAAACCAGTTTGGTGGAACTCTATATGAGTATATTGGGAGAAAAGAAGCCATCGATTTAATGGAATATGTGGATGAAATCAACACTAGTAATGGAGGAGAGAAAACAAAATTATACTCTACTGCCAATACACATTTAAAGAAACTATGTATGCAAAATGATTTACACTTACTTGAAGCGAGTGTACGTCATCTAGGAACTGATATCAACTATATTGTTCTACAAAATCTATATGATCAATTAAAGGATAAAATTGATATTCACTTTAATACACATATTGATAAAGTAGAAAAATTAGAAGATGGATATAAATTACATTGTAAAGATGCTTCCTTTACAGGTATAAAATGTATCATTTCTACTGGAAGAAGTGGAAGTAAATGGATGGGTAACATCTGTGAATCATTAGGTATTAAAACAAAAAGTAACCGCGTTGATATCGGAGTCCGTGTAGAGCTTCCTTATCAAATATTCTCTAACCTTACAGATGAATTATATGAAAGTAAGATTGTATATCGTACGGAAAAGTTCCAAGATAAAGTTCGTACCTTCTGTATGAATCCAAAAGGTGTTGTAGTAAGTGAGAATACAAATGGTATTGTGACTGTAAATGGACATAGTTACGATGATCCATCATTATATAGCGAGAATACAAACTTTGCATTATTGGTTAGCAATCATTTTACTGAACCTTTTAAGAATAGTAATGAATATGGAGAAAGCATTGCTCGTTTATCAAATATGTTGGGTGGTGGGGTTATCGTTCAACGTTTTGGTGATTTGATCCGTGGACAAAGAAGTACAGTTTCACGAATCAGTGAAAGCTTTGTAACACCTACTTTATCCGCAACTCCTGGGGATTTAAGTTTGGTTATCCCAAAAAGACAATTGGATGACATTATTGAAATGATTTATGCTTTAGATAAAGTCGCTCCTGGTACTGCCAATGATGACACTTTATTGTATGGTGTAGAAGTTAAATTCTACAACTTAGAAGTAGAAATCGATAAGAACCTAGAAACAAAACATAAAGGATTATTTGTCATAGGTGATTGTAGTGGTGTAACACACTCCCTATCACATGCTAGTGCGAGTGGTGTTTATGTTGCTAGACATTTATACCAAAAAGATTAAAATTATGTAAAAAAGTATGGTTAGTAAGCAACTGCTCACTACCATACTTTTTATCTGTCATACATTAATGAAAGTTACTTCCCTTTTGAAATGCTCACATAGATTTTTGTCCCAATATCAACAAAATTCGCTTTTGCACTTGCTGTTATAATAGAGCCTTTTGGTTCTTCTGATTCAACTTCTTGTACTTCATAGGATATATTTGCACCTTGCGCATTCATTTCACGAATAGCTTGGACAAGTACATATAAATCTTGTCCATCATAGTTCGCAATGTAGGGTTTTCCAGATGAATATATAAGTACAACAGTATCTCCTTTTACTTCTGTACCAACAGGCAATGATTGTGATATCAATTGTCCTGCACTAACTTGATTATGATAATATTTAATCGTAGTAATTGGAACATTTTGTTTTGTTGCCTCAATTGTTGCCTGTGTTTCATCTAGTCCACTAAAATCAGGTACGTAGGATATCTTCCCTTTTGATACTACAATTTTAATGGTATCATTCTTCGCGATTTTTGTCTTTGGTGCAATCTCTTGAGATATTACATTTCCTTCCATAATAGTTGCATGTCCTTGTTCAACATATTCAACTTTTACGTCTTTTTCACTAGCCCAAGTATCTACTTCTCCTTTGGATTTGTTTTTAAAGTCAGGAACTACAATATCTTTTTCAAACACTTCTTTTCCTTTGGATACGATAATAGTCAGTTTATCTTTTCTTCGATAATTACTTCCATCAATACCTTCTGTCTTGAATGTGACCGAGATGACTTTACCACTTTCAACTTCTTCATTAAATATCTTTTCTATCGTGACATTGTTTGCTTTATTTTTATCTTTCCAAGTCTCGATTTCTATTAGCTTCATCTTTGTGAAGTCAGGAAGTTTTACGGTTTCATCTGGATTGGCACCTTTAGAAACGACTACCTTAAAGCTACTGCCTTTTTGAACGGATGTACCACTCTTCTTTGATTGTGATATAATCATCCCTTCATCAGCTTTTATACTAAATTCGCTTGTTGAATCCAATTCAATTTTATTCTTCGCTGCCCATACTTCTACTTCATTCAAATCTTTTTCAAGAGCAAAACTAGGAACTGTAATTTTATTTGCTTGTTGATATATAAAGAATCCACTTATGCATATGACAAGAATAATCACAAGAGAAATAATCATTGTAATTCTTCTCTTTTTTATTCGATCATCATCTCGTATTAACCGTTCCTCTTTTGTATTGCTTGTCTGGAAAACATGTTCATCGAATGGTTTTTTTATAACACTTGGAATTTTTTCAATATCAACCATTTGAGTTTCTTCACTAAGTGGTTCTAGGAATTCCTCATAGGTTTCCTCTATTGGTTGCTCTACCTCGATTTGCTCTTCTTGCGTATCTATCTTTGATGATGGATGAATCGTATCGTTGGTTTCACTTTTAAACCCGTCATATTCTCCTTGTGAAAACTTCTTCAAAAATCCACTCATACATTATCCCTCACTCGACAAGTTTATCACGACATCCGCTTGTTTCGCAATTGCTTTGGAATGTGTCACTACAATTACACACTTCTCATGTTTCTTTGCTAACACACTGAATATATTGATTATAGATTCTTCTGTAGTAGTATCTAAATTACCTGTTGGTTCATCTGCTAGAATGATATCCACATCCGTTGCCAATGCTCTTGCAATAGCAACTCGCTGTTGTTCACCACCAGATAGCTTTGTAACTAGTCGATTTGCTTTGCTTTTTGTAATTCCTAAAAAATCTAAAAGATTATATGCAACATTATGTTGATCACTGATTTGATTATCGGTAATACTCATCGCTGTAAGTAAATTCTGGTGCGCACTCATATATGGCACAAGATTAAACGATTGAAACACCATTCCTACATTATTTCTACGATAACTGTTCAACCCAATTTGTTGAATGTCCTTTCCTTCATACTTTACAACACCATTGGTTTGTTTATCCATACCACTAAGGATGGATAATAAGGTTGTCTTTCCTGAACCAGATTCCCCTAGTATTGCATAAAATGTACCCTTCTCAAAGGTATATGATAAGTCTTGGAATATATATCTCTTTGCATCTCCATCTTGATAATAGTATTCAAGGTTACTTATTTCTAATATATTTTTCATTTGCTTTCTCCTCACATCAATATTTTCTTTGGACTTAAACGTAATAAGTACAATACAGTTGTGAATTGTGCAACAATAATAGTCGCGAACATTGTTCCATAGAAGATCAATATGGTGGAAACTGCAAAACCACCACTATATTGTTGACTAATCATTTCAGGCGTAATATTGGGTGAAGAGCTACTTGATGAAATAAAGCCACCAATCATATCATCGCTTGGAGCTAATAGTGATTGCATTGCATTATCTGCTAACATATTCGAAAATATAATGGATGTAAAGATTGCAAGTGACGCACCAATGAGTGCTACAATCAATGTTTCCGCTAATAATTGTCCAATAATTTTCGTTTTACGTTCTCCTAATGCTAAGAAAATCCCCATTTCTTTTTGGCGTAGATACATAAATATACAGAGAACTAGTGCCAAAATGACTATACTAGCAACCACTGTAACAATGAAAATTGTATCTAGCATTCCTCCCATTGTCTTTAAAGGTTTGGCTGCGACATCATAAGCATCTGAAGCACTCAATATGCTATAGCTCTTTTCAGGGAAAATATCTAAAGCTTCTTCCTGAAAATCCTTCAAATATTTCATATCTTTTAATATAAATTGTGGTTGAACATAGCCCACAAAAGCATTACTTGATTCTCCATTTTCTTCCGCTTGCTCTGGATTAATTTCATTATGTGCTGCCATTGTCTCTTCATTTATTTTATTTATCGCTGCATTTGGTGCATACAATTGGTTTGTCATCCAAGAAAGTTGAAAGTATTCATCTGCTAATTTGCTAATATCTCCAGATTGCGCCTTCTTTAAAAATTCTTCAAGCTTCGTTATTTCTATAATCCCAGCTACTTCAAATTCATAATTTAATATTTTTGCTGGTTTGACTTCTCCGTTTTCAGGCATAACCTCTTCAAAGTCCTTTGTGTTAAAAATCTCAGAAGTTAAAATCATTTTAGAACCTACTTCTAAACCATTCGTTTCTGCGAATTGCTTAGGAATCAATACTTTAAAATTTCCTTTTTCAATGTCACTTTGACTAAACCCTTTGCCATTTAGTAATTTACCTTCTCCACTCTCTTCAGGTTTCACAGATAATTGTGTACCAATCATGGAAAGTACAATTCCATTCCCTGACATGGATGTCCCAGAACTAAAACCACCTTGAAGTTTCTCTAATTGTTCTTTGGTTAGAATTTCTGCTTCTTTAAACTCCTTCGGTGCAGTTAAACCAGTCGATTGTGAGTAATCAAACGTCTTCACGATATCTTTTGTACGGTCATAAAGCTTTGTTGCCATATCTGCTGTCAGAGGGGGTATCTTAACATTCTCCTCTGACCAAATATCTTGATTATAATCAATAGAAACCGTTGGTGATAGTTGTGATAACACGCTATCCTTTGTACTTTTAATTGATGTATTTACCGATAGCGTTGTCAATAATACATTCGCCAAAATAAATACAATCACAAGTAATATAATACTGTTTACCTTTCGTTGTAAAACGCTTATCCATGCTCTCTTTAAGACTCCCATTTCTTTCCTCCTATTGTATAGTACATTACGAATTTCAGATTATGCAAATGATTATCTTTTACCTAATCATGCATTTACACAAGTCAATTTTCTTCCCTTTAAGTATAAATAAACTTTCTAAAGAATCCTTTTATGATTATCTAAAGATTTTATAAAGAAGTAAAAAATTTTGCTTTGCATATCTAGCGGGTATATACTTTCCCATCCCCCTCATAAGCATCCATACTATTATACTTATCATACGGTATAAATACATATTATGCAATGCATTATCTTTCCTAATACGTGCCCCTTTTATAAATCTTAATATTTATTTTCCCCTCTCAAATAAAGAAACGTGCATATTTCTAGGATTATTTATCAAAGCTTGCTAGAAACCATGAGTTTTTATTTCTGTAACTCGATAATCTTAAATTTTCTTAAGTATCATGCGTAATATTTAGCATTCATATCGAATACGCATTGAAACAAAAGTTTTCGTGTAATGTTAGTAACCTTGAACTGTAGTGATAAAAAAAGTATGAAACGTAAGCAATCACCTACTCTCATACTCTCTAATTAATATTTTCTTTTTAGTTCATCCAATGTTTCACATTCTAGTATGGATGCTAATATAGCTTGAATTTCATCTGTTGTTTTAGTAGAAAGCCATTGTGTCTCATCTTGGTTGTATTTTAACTTGATAAGGTAAAGTGTGCTCTCAAGTTGCCCTCTCGCTACTCCTTCTTTTATCCCTTCTTTTATTCCCTCTTTTATTCCCTCTTTTATTCCCTTTTCAATCCCTTTTTCCATACCCTGCTCTAAAGCTATCTGAGTTCTTTCTTCTAACTGATTTTCCGCTCTCATTTCTCCCATTTCAATTGCCATTGCGATGGACCAAAGATCTTCATCATCTTGCATGTGTTCATATTTTTCCATGATTGCTTTCACCAACCTTTCATCTGATTTCAGTATAGCACGATTCTCACTGTTTTTAAATAGATAACAAAGTTGTTCAAATCCACTCATATGTAAGGTTCCTTTTTCTTTCGCAATACGATTGATAACTGGCAAATGAATAAAAATACTTTTCAAAAGAGAATCGCCACCCATAGGATCTCCATCTTTATTCATTAACTCATATTTATTGATTAAATTCTCATTACATAAGGCAACTGCATCTACAAATACTATTTGATATACATGTTTTAGCTTTTTGTAATTATCCCCTTTTCTCAACTGATTTGATAACATTCTAGTCAAATACAATTGAAATCTTTTATTATCCATACTTCCAATATAAGTTGTCTGCATTTCAATATCATATTCATTATTTTGTTCATCCTTTACATGAACATCTAAAACAACTCCTTTTTTCCCAATAATCTTCGCATCCAAAATAGGATTTAAAACTTTGCTTTCTTTGGGATGAATGCCTGTGAGTTCTTCAATAATGGAGTGTCGAATGAATATCGACGTTTCATCATCTGCGCTTAATGCATACTTAAAAAATACATCATTACAAAAATTTACTTCTTTACATCTCGTAATCACCATTGTGATACCTCCTTATGAAAGGACATACCCTTTCAATATATATATACGAGATGGAATTCGAAAATCCTAAATATTCTTCGTATTCGCAATATTTTCTTTATTTTCACATAATTCCAAGTAAATTATCCTAATATTTTGTTGGTCGATACTTATCCATAAGCTTCTTAATATCCATTCCCTTGTCATATAAATCATCCATCATGACATCCTCAACAATTTTACCCTTTTCCATCAATATACAACGATCTACAACTTGTTCAATTTCTTCTACATTATGTGTTGTCAATACAATGACTTTATCATCCTGTACTTGTTCAATCAAAAGCTTTATTACATCTTCTTTCGCATATACATCAAGCCCAGTAAAAGGCTCATCCAAGATCATAAGTTTGGCATTCATTGAAAATCCTGCCGCAATTTCCACTTTCATCTGTTGTCCTTTTGAATAATTTTTTATTTTATCGTATACATCAATTTCAAAACGTTCCAATAGCTTTGTATATTTCACACTATCAAACGCTTCATAATAACGTCGCAAGAAATCTCCATATTGATATGCATTCATAGCCGGAAGAAAGCTTCCCTCTTCGCTGATAAAGGCAACTTTATCATATTGTTTATCCACTGCATCATCATGGAATGTAATCTTTCCACCATCTATGGCAACCAAATTTAAAATCGCTTTTAACAGTGTGGTTTTCCCACACCCATTTCTTCCTAGGATTCCCGTAATCTCTCCTTCACGTACTTCAAGATTCATATTACGGACTCCTTTATTTTGATAATATAACTTGCTTACATTTTCTATTCTTAACATGCGGAAACCTCCCTCCATAATGTCATACACAACTTAAAACAACCTGCAATTACTATAATACATAACACGATATTTATATAAATTGTTATTTGAAATGCATAGTATAGGATGAAAATACATGCGATAAAACACATCACTTCAAACAATTTTATACGTCTTCTAATCGCAACAAACGATAAACAAACACAATTCTCTACGACCATAACCAACAACAACAAATTCAATAGATAACCTGATAGCTTCATTGGTATCAAAAGATTTGTTATTTCAGTTTGTTGAATAACTTGTACAACACTTGGTTTCGCCAAGTATACAAATGCCTTCGCTTTATCTAATGCCTCCAACTTCATTTCAATTTGAAAACATAGACAAACTACATAAATCACATACAAAGCTATAACACTCATTGCGATGAAACATACATCTCCAATAATGAATGCTTGTTTCTTATTGGTAAGAATACTCCAACGAATACTTCCTCTTTTATAATCTGCATAAAGTTTAAACGATTGTGCAACGATAAGAAATAATGCAATCATTAAAAATAACTTAGCATCATCTCGATATAGTACATAGTCCACATCTATAGTTATACCTTCATTAAAATAATAAGATCTTGGAAAAGCAAAAATTACAAACAAACCATAAAGAACCCAAACACTACGCATTCTACAAAAACGATGCTTAATTTGATTTAATATGAGCTTTTTCATGACTCATTCCTCTTGAAGCTAGCAGAGTTAGGATATATATTGACTAAGTAATCATCCGCATCATATAGATTTAACACTCCACGATAACGAACCTTTCCCTCTTTCACTGTTTGAACTTCATAACCTATTGTTTCATAATAAGAGGAACCATCTTTGTTTGCTAGACTAACTTGTGTTCCTATTAATAAGAACAAAGTCTTATTTTTATATATCATATCGCTTATATAGCTAGAATTACCTTCTTTATCTTTTGGTATTACGTAAGTATCAATTATTTCTAATGTATTTTGATCAATAACGTAAACTTTATCGAGAGTTTGAGCTAATAAGAATGTATCGTTACTTTTTAAATAAGACACATCTAGTTTTATATCATAAGCTAATTCATTGATGAAGTTGCCTTCTTTATCATATTGCATAAGATAGGATTTATCTTCTATATGGCTCACTACAAATATTCGATCCTTCGTTTGAAGGAGTCTATCGTAGTATCTTCCTTCAGGTAAATCTACAAAATCAGAAACTTTCGCCTTAACTTGATAAGAATTTGTTGTTGTGCTTTTATCTTCCATGCTTATTTTATATATATGGTTTTTACCAGACATAAGAGAATTCGTCGTTGGTAGAAAGTAATACAAATTTTCATTTGCCTTTTCCAACTTATCATACGTAGTTTGATCTTCATCTCCATCTTTATAATCTGATTTATATCCCTCTTCAAAATATCCATCATTACATGATACTTTATATTTGTAGATTGAGTGCTGATCGCCAGTTAGATAGGACATATCAGTTTCAATTTCTAAAGTTTTTCCATTTTCATCTATCATATCGTGAACTGTATAAATAATTGGAACTGGATTTTTTTCTAGAATCTTTTCTACTTTGCACTCTCCATCAGATGATCTAGCAGCTACGATATTGCCTGGATTTAAATTCGTACTTATACTTTCTCCAGATTGAAAATCTTGATACAAATCTTTGTTATATTCGATCGTATGACTAACTTTTCCTTCTTTATTTTTCACTTGTATTGCTGTTGTATTTGTGTCGGAATACCCTATAGAATTTATGAATTCCACGTTGAATTCCACATCTTTCAAATCCGATATATTTCCTTTTATAGTTTTAAACTCAAAATCAAGATTGGACGGAATAAATGCTACACATATCATAAGCAATATAAAGACTGCCATAGGTAAACAATATAACATTATTTTCTTCATGATGCTCGCCCCTTCCTTTTAAACAGTTTATATAATTTATAATTGGAATATAGGATAACTCCTAGCAGTTCTACGATCTGTGCTATATTAGTTACATAGTAAGGTGTTCGTTGATACGCCTGACTCGCAGTTACATTATTGATTATCATACTTATAAAGAAGTAAATAATTAAAACTATATAAACCGTTATCTTTGTATCTGTATCTGCACTTGCCATCAAGATAAGCACAGTAACATAGGTCAACATTCCAAACATTAAAAGTGTCTTACAAAAGTTTATAATGGTAAATGGTGCTAATCCCTTCATCACTTCATTTCCTGTTGTGACCAAAAACAAGAACTTTAAATCCCATGTATGTGCAAGTGCATTTCCAAGTATCCAAGCCAATCCTACCGCGCAAAATAACAAAGCGTAACTAAAGCCGACAAATAGTAACTCACTATATACCAAACTCATCTTTGGAATGGGTAATAAGCGAATACGATTGAAAGATCCTTCTTGAATAACTTTTTTGAATCTTCTTTTATGCATGAAAAATAGAATTAGCACAAATAATCCTATATAAGATAAGTAAATGGTACTGCTTGCGAGTGTCATTTTCATAAACGTTATACTTGAAGATGATGACCTATACACTTGAAAAAACAAAAGTATAAACATCACCGCAATAAGAATCAAAATTTTCTTCAAATAAGATTTCCCTGCGATATCTATCAATTCACTAATATATTTCATATAATCTCCCTTCTGTACTACTCGTGTAGTACACTAAGTGTAAATAAAAAATTTTCACTTATCCCAGTATTTCGTTAAGAGTGCGACCGTTTGTTGGAAATCCATGCCACTACCTTTGCACTCATGAATAAAGGTTGTGACAGAACCGGCCAATACATCCAACTTGATTTCCGCAATGATATCCTCATTCACTACCACAACACTTTTCACATTGCTAATCGTTCTAATAATTCCTTCTTCTTCCAATTGTTTAAAGGATTTTTGTACAGTATTAGGATTGATGGATAACTTTAGCGCCAGTTCTCTTCTACTTGGCAATTCATCATAATCATGAATTTCATTTGCCAAAATTTTTTTCTTGATATGATTCTTCAATTGAAGATATACAGGATCTTTTTTATTGAATTCCATTTCATCAAAGGAAACCATGAACATCACCTCTAACTGTATTATATGTGTAGTACACTTTTTTGTCAACTAATAAAATCGATTTAAAAAAAGGGCATCTTGTGCCCTAGTGTATAGAATTAATAATTGCTCTTGATAACAATGGTATCATTTGATTTTTTCTAGATAATATATCTGGTTGGAAACTATGTGTTTCTCCTTTTATGTTTGGAAATGCCTCTTCTACAACTTGTGTAATCGGCCCAGCTGCATAGAATACAGAACCATTTTCAAGAATACTTGTAAATGCCATTACTAATAAATCTAAGTTTTTATCATTGGCATAACGTTGTAGTTCTTCAAGTAAATCTTTCTCTATTTCTCTAGCATCTTCCACTTGATAAGCAATGACTTGTGCGATCATTACGTTCTTTCCATCCATATCGAACTTCTTGATATCTTGTTCAATTAATTGGATTGGTGTTTTATTACTAATATTGGAACTCACCTTAAACATTTCTTTCGCAAATGTATCGATGTCTAGTTCCGCAATATCCGCTAAAACTTTCGCGATTCCTTGATCCTTTTCCGTGGTTGTTGGTGACTTGAATTTTAAAGTATCAGAAAGAATTGCCCCCAACATAAGCCCAGCCAAATCTTTTGGAATGCTTAGTTGATTCTCCAAATAAATAGAAGCTACAATCGCTGCTGTACTTCCTATAATTTCATTACGGAAATTGATTGGTCGATTGGTAATAATATCGCATATTCTATGATGATCAATAACTTCTAATAAATCTGCTTTTTCAATACTCTTAACAGATTGTGAGTATTCGTTATGATCAACTAAAATCACACGCTTATTCCTTTGATTTAAGATATGGAAACGTGAAGCATATCCACATAGATGATTTTCCGCATCCACTACAGGATAACTTCTAAATCTAGTCTTCATCATCTTCTTTCCTACTTCATCCACAAACTCATTGATATTAAAACAAATCAAATCAGTTGTCATAATCAATTTCACAGGTGGTGAAAAGTAAAGATAACGTGTTGTGTTCATTGTCCCATGACCAGATTTGATAATCGGACAATGAAACTTCTTCGCAAGTTCATAAACTTCTGGTTTGACATCTTCTGTCCAAACCACCATTAGGATTCCTGCTTTTTTCTGTATCGCAGTGATTTGAGCTTCGGTATCATTCCCTACGATAACCAAACGATCTTCTAACTCATAGTTTATTAGCTTTGTTTCCGCAATCGCAATGACACTGACTTTCCCATTAAAATGTCTTTCTTCATCATCATATAGCACCTGTCCATTGATCGTTTTCGCAATAAACTCAGTTGGTGTTTCTTTTAACAATTGAATAGATACTGCCGTATCTCCAAGTCCAATTTCAGCTAAGTCTGATTTTGTGACCATTCCCATAAGTTTGTTGTGTTCATTCACCACACCAAAAGACTGTTTGTGTTTCTCTTTCATAAGCTCCAACGCTTCTTGAATGGTTGTCATTGGTGAAATTGTTAAAGGCGCATCGATTTCTATTTCATCCATTGTGGAACGAGCATCTTCAAACAACATCGGTTCTTCCATATGGAAACGATCTAATAAATACTTCGTTTCCGCATTGATTTTCCCTAATCTACATGGAATTGCGTGAAACCCTTTGCGTTGTTTAAACTGTGCATATGCAATTGCAGATATGATGGAATCACTATCTGGATGCATATGTCCTGTGACATATATCGGTTTTCGATTTTGCATCATCTTTTGATCATCGACATTTTCAAATTCCAGCTTCATATAATCTCCTCCTTTTTCATTCTACCCTATCCTTAAAGATAACTAAATTATAATGCATCTTGGATTAAATGTGAAACATAATTGTTGATAATTCATTATGAATCACTCTCACTATGCAACACTCTATAAAATCCTAGTATTTTATGCTATAATATTCCATATAAAGAGGTGCACGGGAAATGGGTCGTAATGAACGAAGTCTTCGATTAAAATTTCGTAAAATCACAATTCTACCATTGATTATTTTTGGGATTTTAACTGTAATATCCTCTTCTTTTTTAATTTATAACGCAATGCGTAGTGAAAGTGAAGATGGTCTTAGAAACTTATCTCATGCACTGTATAGAATTTGCGAATCCAGCAATCAAGGAGATTATAGTTTACAAAACAATATACTATATAAAGGGAATCAACCATTTGATCCGACACATGGAATTGTTGATGATATAAAAGATACTTCTGGTATCGATGCGACTGTATTTTGGGGAAGTACACGTATGTCTACGACCATACGAAACGATGATGGAGAAAGAACACTAGGTAGTGCATCTTCTCCTGAAGTACAAAAAGCAGTTCTAAAAGAAGGTAAAGAGTATTTTTCAGATAATGTATTTGTGAATAAGATTCCTTACTTCGGGCAATATATGCCACTCAAAAATAGTGATGATACTATTGTTGGAATGATTTTTGTAGGAAAGCCAAGAACACTCGTTCTTCATACAATTTATAAAGTAATTGGTACTATTTCTGTTATATTATTACTTATGATTTTCCTTGTATCCACGATTTCTCTATCTTTCTCTGGGAAAATCATCGATTCTTTGAATGCTACAAAAGAGTTTTTAAGTAGAATCACAAAGGGTGATGTAGATACCCCTATTCAAACATCCGTTTTAGATAGAGGCGATGAAATTGGAGAAATGGGAAGATTTTCTGTTATGTTACAAAAATCAGTTACAGAACTGATTAATACAGATACCTTGACTGGTTTATATAACAGAAGAAGCTGTACTCTCTTTTTAGAAAGTGCAGTAAAAGATTTTGAAGACAATCAAACTCCGTTTACTTTAGTGATTGGAGATATTGATGATTTTAAAGTTATCAACGATACCTATGGACATGGCATAGGTGATGAAGTATTAAAAAATATCTCTGCTATTTTTAAAAAGCATTTGGATCGCAATAGCTTTGTTGCGAGATGGGGCGGAGAGGAATTTCTCTTCATCTTCAAGCATATGAATGAAGAACAAACATGTAAACAGTTACTTCGTCTACAACATCACATCTCACATATGAAATGTCCTACATTAGCCTCTTGTAATATAAAGGTAACCATGACATTTGGAGTAAGTGAATACCATAGCGCAACAGATCTTGAACAACTTTTAAAAAATGCTGATGATAAATTATACATAGGAAAAGCAAACGGAAAGAATAAGGTGATTTGTAGTGATTGATATATACCCCTTAATAGGTGATGATATTGCATGTGCTCAAGAATTGATTTGGAACACTTTCTTAGAATATGAAGGTACGGATTATGAACAAGAAGGAATTCAAAGCTTTCATGCATTTCTTATGGACAATGAGGCTTTGGAAGCATTGAAATTATATGGTGCATATGAAGAAGAACAACTGTTAGGTGTAATAGCCACAAGGGATAATGGAAAACATATTTCTCTCTTCTTTGTAGAAGCGACCTATCAACAACAAGGCATTGGTAGAATGTTGTGGGAATATGTTAAACAAAATAGTACCTGTGATGAAATCACTGTTAACTCTTCCCCATATGCCGTTTCTATCTATCATAAGCTAGGTTTTATAGATACAGATAAGGAACAAGTCCATAATGGCATTCGTTTTACCCCTATGCTATATACTACAAAAAAATAATCCACACGGATTATTTTTTATATTCATCAATAAATCATAGTTAATCAAGCTTCAATTTTTTAATTTGTTCTATCAATAAGGGCTGTATCAAAGGGTATGTCCACTGACTTGGCAACTCTTCAAACAGTTCTACTTTTTCCATTTCAAGAGGAGGTAATTCTTCAAACTCAATGATTTTCGCAAAGTACAACATTCCAAAGGTTTCTTCCTTCTCATTCATTACAGAATAAGCACAAACAGGTTTTATCTGATAATCTATCGCGCCTGTTTCTTCCCATAACTCTCTTTTTGCAGTTTCATCGATTTGTTCCTGTTCTTCTCTATGCCCACCAGGAATTTCGTATGTGCTACGTTCCTTATGTTTGCAGAACACCCATTTGTTTTCATACCTTGAAACAATCACCGCAAACTTATATAGTTCATCATCAACAGTATCATAAAAATTTACCTTTAACATTTCTACTAGCTATCCTTTATAGTTCGTGGAAAACAGGTTTCATTTTATCAAACGTACAATATTCCTTGAACCCAATCTCTTTTAATTGCGCTTTAATTTCCTCTATATAAGCACCCAAGTGAATTGGTTTATGAGAATCAGAACCAATCGTAATGATACGACCGCCCAATTCTAGATACAACTTTAAGATATTCACCGATGGTGTCATATCTCCTATCTCATAGCGAATAAAGGACGTATTAATTTCGATTCCTTTTCCATCCGCGATAATATATTTTAATATCTTCTCAATCATTTCACGATCATTCATAACATCATACCCATCATTATTATCATAGCGACGTATTAAATCAAGATGAGCCAAAACACTATAATCATGATAGTTTTGAACTACTTTATACATCGCTTGATAGTAATCATTATAGTATTCGCTCTCCGTTTTGCCACGTTGAAACTTGCGATTCCAATATCCTTTGTTATCGATACGATGAATCGATAGTAATATAAAATCAAAAGGGTATTCATCGAATATTTTCTTGTATTCATCTATGGTTCCATATTGAATTCCAAATTCCATTCCCTTTTTTATCTTGATTTTATTATGAAATTTCTTTTGTAGCTTTTCGATTTCAGAAAAATAGCGTGGAAAAGGAATAAGTGATTGTTCCACTGTTTCATGTCCTTCTATTTTTTCGTTCAGATCAAAATGATCTGTAAAACATAATTCATCAATTCCCAATAATATCGCATCCTTCACGACATCCTGCATTTTATATACAGAATCATCACTGAAATGCGAGTGCACATGATAGTCACAATACACAATCTCATCCCGCTTTCGTTATTTACCAATTTACTTGTATTATAGTCAAAACCTAATAATATTACAAGCATTTGTATTTCAAGGTTTGGCACTTATGATAAATTATTTAAAAACTTTAACATCCTTTGAACAGACTCTTTGCTTTCTGGTTTATCGGGATCAATAATATGAAATACATGTTGTAGGGTATCGTAAGATGCATCCCAAATAAGTGCTTCGTGTGGGATTTTAAGTTGTATTAGTTTTTGTTCAAGTCGAATCGTTTGAAAAGAGAATATTTTATCTTCTTTACTACTTAATAGAAACATTGGAATATCCCATTGTTCATCAAGTATGGCATCTAGACAATCCACATGTTTTAGTGTGCTTGTTTCATTTGGAAATAACCAGTGATAAAGAATTTTGAATGGTCTTGTTTTTGCCTTTTTCAAAGGTGTTAAATCATAAACACCATGTTGTAGTAACAAGGCAGCCACATGAATTCCCTGTGCATTGACTTCATACACCTTTTGTAATTCTTTATCTCTTACAATACACGCTGCTAAACTTGCTAAGTGTGCACCTGCAGAGTCTCCACAAAGGCATACATGTGCATTTTCTAATCCATAATCTTTTTTATGTTCCTGAATAAATTGTAGAGCTTTGAAAATTTGTTGTATTTGCTGTTTCACTGAATAGTCAGGTGCTAATCCATAATCCATATTGAAAACAGAATATCCTCCATTTGCTAAATGCATACAGAAATGACGATTCAACTCTTTCTTTCCATACATCCAAGCACCACCATGAATATCCAAAATATATAAATTTTTTGATATCTTCTTCTTTGGCATATAGTGATCCATACAAAACTGCACACTATAAGCTATATCTCTATCTTCTAGCACATGCTCTACATCTTTCTTTTGTGTATAATACTGCATGTCTTTTTTTTCCATTTTCTTTGTTGCTAGTTTTACTACTTTTCTTGCGACAACATGCTTCATTTTTATCACTCCATATAGTAAATACTATATCATACTATTGCAAATTATGAGAAAAGTTCATACGATAGTCAAAAGAAAAAGAAACTCATTGTTGAGTTTCTAGTGTTTGAAATGACGAATACCTGTAAATACCATTGCAATTCCGTGTTCATTACATAAATCAATGGATAATTGATCTTTGATTGATCCACCTGGTTGAATGATCGCAGTAACTCCTACCTTTAAAGCTTCTTCTACTGTGTCAGGCATTGGGAAGAATGCATCAGATCCCATGACAGAACCCTTAGCTTTATCACCTGCTTGTTCGATTGCTATTTTCGCAGCTCCAACACGATTCATTTGTCCAGCACCAACACCTACTGTCATATTGTCTTTGACCAAAACAATCGCATTTGATTTTACATGTTTTACAACTTTCCAAGCAATTAGTAATTGTTCAATTTCTTCTTCACTTGGTTTGCGATTTGTAACACAACGTAAATCATCAACACAAACAACATGATCATCATTGTCTTGAATTAACAAGCCATCATTTACATTTGTTACTTTATATTTCGCATGTACAGATAATGTTGTATCTAACTGCATCAAACGAATATTTTTCTTTGCAGATAAGATTTCAAATGCTTCTTTTTCAAAATCAGGCGCAATGATAATTTCAAGGAAGATATTTGATAACTCCTTCGCAACAGATACGCTTACTGTATCATTGAAGGCAACAATTCCACCAAAGATAGAAACAGAATCAGCTTCATATGCTTTCTTCCATGCTTCTTCAATACTAGCACCAATACCCACACCACATGGGTTCATATGTTTTACACCAACTGCTGCACTTTGTCCTTCGAAGTCTTTCAGGATTTCAATTGCGGCATTTCCATCTTGGATGTTATTGTAAGACAATTCTTTACCATGAAGCTGTTTCGCATTTGCCAAAGAATATTGAGGATCCATATTCTTATAGAACGCTGCACTTTGATGAGGGTTTTCTCCATAACGAAGATCTTGTACCTTATCGTATGTAATTGTTAACTTTTCAGGATATTTATCTCCTGTACGTTGTGTCAGATAATCTGCGATCATCGCATCATAGCTTGCCGTATGACGGAATACTTTTGCCGCAAGATATTCTCTTGTAACAGGACATGTATCATTGTTTTCCTTCAACTCTTTGATCACCGCAGCGTAATCATTAGGGTCAACGATAACAGGAATGGATTGATAATTCTTTGAAGCACTTCTTAACATACTAGGTCCACCGATATCAATATTTTCGATAATTTCCTCGTGGGAAACCCCTGGTTTTTGTACAGTTTGTTTGAATGGGTATAAGTTTACACATACCAAATCAATATATTGAATACCAAGTTCTTCGATCTGTTTTACATGATCTGGATTATCACGTACACATAATAAAGCACCATGTACTTTTGGATGTAATGTTTTTACACGTCCATCCATAATTTCTGGGAATCCTGTAACTTCAGAAATTCCAATGGTTTCAATTCCAGCGTCTTCTAATGCTTTTTTTGTTCCTCCAGTAGAGATGATTTCATAATCAAGTGCTCTTAATTCTTTTACAAACTCTACTAAGTTGCTCTTATCTGAAACACTTACTAATGCTCGTTTCATGCGAGTGCCTCTCTTTCTATCATTTCACATACACTTTGTACAACCTCTGGAAACATTTTATATTCCATAGCATGTACATGTTCTTCTAACGTTTCTAATGTCCAAGATGGATCCATTATAATTTTTTCTTGATGTATAATGGTTCCTGTATCTACACCTTCATCTACATAATGAACCGTAACTCCTGTGTATTCCGCTTTTGCCTCAAATGCATCTTGAATGCTATGGGCTCCAGGGAATGCTGGAAGATATGCAGGATGCAAGTTGATGATGCGTTGATCGAAATTATTTAACAATACACGACCAATAAATCTCATATATCCCGCAAGAACGATGAGTTGTACCCCATAAGATTGAAGTATTTCTAAAATCTTTGTTTCATAGTCTTCTTTTGATGCATATTCTTTTGGGTTTACATAAACACAAGGAATTTGTAGTTGTTTTGCACGCTGTATTGCATAAGCCTTTTCTTTATCTACGATGAGGACTTTACAAACAGCACTTGTAACTTTTTTTGCCTGTATCTGGTTCACGATATTTTCGAAATTAGAACCATTTCCACTGGCAAATATTGCAATGCTTACCATTTCAAATCCACACTTCCACTGCTTGTGACTTCACCAATTACATAAGACTCTTCATTGATTTCTTTTAATAAGCTTTGTACTTTTTCTACGTCTTCATTATTTACTGCCATAATGAAACCAATCCCCATATTGAAAACATTGTACATTTCTTTTTCAGGAATACCACCTGTTTTCATAATTAGGTTGTATACTTCTGGTCTAGGGAAGCTTGTTGTATCGATACTTACACCTAATCCTTCTTTTAACATTCTTGGAACATTCTCATAGAATCCACCACCAGTGATATGAGACATCCCTTTGATGTCTACATTATTTGTAAGTAAGTGTTTGATTGCTTTTACATAAATTTTTGTTGGAGTTAACAACACTTCACCTAATGGTTTATCGAATCCATCGTATGTTTTCTTAATATCTAAATTTGCATCTTTCAATAAAACTTTACGAATTAAAGAGAATCCATTAGAATGGCATCCACTAGAAGGAAGTCCAATTAAGGTCTGACCTGCTGCGATATTTTTTCCATCTAACAACTTGCTCTTTTCCACCACTCCTACACAAAATCCCGCAATATCATAATGACCATCATGATACATATCCGGCATTTCTGCAGTTTCCCCACCGATCAAAGCACACTGTGATAACTCACAACCATCCGCAACACCTTTTACAATCTGTTCAATTTGTACAGGGTGATTTTTTCCAACTGCGATATAATCAAGGAAATAAATAGGCATAGCTCCTTGTACCAATACATCATTCACACACATCGCAACTGCATCAATCCCAATTGTATCGTGTTTGTCTACATCAAATGCTAACATAAGCTTTGTCCCAACACCATCTGTTCCAGATACAAGTACTGGTTCTTTCATTTGTAAGATACTTAAATCAAACATTCCTCCAAAGCTACCTAAAGAATCAATAGAACCTTTGATTTGTGTACGTGCAACGTGACTTTTGATACGTCTTACGGATTCATAACCAGCTTCTAAATCGACACCGGCTTCTCTATATTTATCACTCATTTTTTCTTCTCACTTTCCAAAACATCACCATAGCTATATAAGCTAGTACAATATTTACCATCGAAACAAGCAGTACACAAGTTCTTTGTACCAAATGCTTCTCCCATTTCTTCAACACCCATAAAGCGTAAAGAATCAGCTCCGATAAAGTTGCATAATTCATCATGGCTTAAACGTGCAGAGATCAACTCATCATACGTTGAAGTATCCACCCCATAGAAACATGGACTGACCAATGGTGCAGAACAAATACGAACATGTACTTCTGTTGCGCCTGCTTCTTTTAACAATTGTACGATACGTTTACTTGTTGTCCCACGAACAATAGAATCATCTATCATAAAGACGCGTTTTCCTTTTACTATAGATTTAACGGCAGACAATTTCATACGTACACCGCGTTCTCTTTGTTTTTGTGTTGGTTGAATGAAGGTTCTTCCTACATAACGATTTTTAATCAAACCGATTTCATAAGGAAGTCCACTTTCTTCACTAAATCCAATCGCTGCAGAAATAGAAGAATCAGGAACACCAATTACGATATCTGCTTCAACATCTTCTCTACGTGCCAATGCTCTACCTGATAAACGACGTGCAGTATGCACATTGATACCATCGATATTACTGTCAGGACGTGCAAAGTAAATATACTCCATTGCACACATCTTATATTGAATTTCACTTGTATATTGATAACTATGAACACCCTCTTTATCAATCTTTACGATTTCTCCAGGACGGATGTCACGAATATAGGTAGCTCCTACGATATCGAAAGCACAAGTTTCACTACTTACGCAGTATCCACCTTCACTTAATTTTGCTAATGCGATTGGACGAAGTCCATTCTTATCACGAATTGCATATACCGCATCATTTGTTAAGATAACAAATGCAAATGCCCCTTCAAATCGTTCACAAGATTTTTTAATCTTTTCTACGAAGTTTCCTTTTTCAACCTGTATCCAGTGTGCAAGTAATTCTGAATCACTGATTCCTTGAAAGATACTTCCTTTCACTTCTAATTCATTCTTTAATTCTGGAGCGTTTACGATTTGTCCATTATGCGCAACTGCAAATGAGTTTGCATGGGAACGAACCATAATTGGTTGTACATTTTCCAATTGGTTTGCATCCGCTTTGGAATAACGAACATGTCCAATTGTATGATGACCTGGCAAGGTCTTCATAATATCATTATTGAAGACCTCCGCTAACAAGCCTTTTCCTTTATAACAGTTGATTTCTCCACCTGTATCACAAGCCGCAATACCTGCAGCTTCTTGTCCACGATGCTGAAGTGCATGTAATCCAAAATAGGATAGGGATGCGGCATCCGAGTTATTGTATATGGCAAAGACACCACATTCTTCATGTAATTCCCTTGAAAGGAATTCATCTCTTACTTCATTCATATATTGTATACTCACTTTCTTACTTCTTAAAGTAGTCAACACCGTTTTTAAAGATGTTTTGGTTCTTATCTCCAGCTATATTTTTAAAGAGTCCTTCTTCATAACGTTCGCTATGTCCCATTTTACCAAGGATTCTTCCATCCGCAGATGTAATACCCTCAATTGCATAAGTAGATCCATTCAAGTTGTAAGTTCCATCCATCGTAGGATTTCCATCAAGATTTACATACTGAGTTGCAACTTGTCCATTTTCAAATAATTGTTTTGCCATTTCTTCACTTACTACAAACTTACCTTCTCCATGTGACATGGCAACACTATGTGTTGCACCTGGTTCAAATCCCGCTAACCAAGGAGATTTATTAGAAGTAATACGAGTAGAAGCCATGTGACTTATATGACGATTGATATCGTTTCTAAACAATGTAGGAGAATCTTCACTCAGTTTTGTGATATCACCATAAGGTAACAATCCTGATTTGATCAATGCTTGAAATCCATTACAGATCCCTAAGATTAAACCATCGTTTGCTAACAATGTTTGAACTGCTTCATTTACAGATGGATTGCTTAATACATTCGCAATGAATTTACCACTTCCATCAGGTTCATCTCCACTAGAGAATCCTCCAACAATCATCAAGATTTGCGCAGCCGCAATCTTTTCACTTAATTCTTTTAAAGAACGTTCGATACTTTCTACGTTCAAGTTATTGAATACATAGACTTCTACTTCTGCTCCTGCTCTTTCAAATTGTTGTTTTGTGTCATATTCACAGTTTTGCCCTGGGAATACCGGAATGATAACTTTTGGATGCTCGTAAGTCTTACGTGCTTTCTTCACTTCTATTGCCTTATAAACTGGTGTTTCAATCGTTTGTTCTTTTGCATTTACATGCATTGGATACAAGGCATCATAACGTTCACACCAAACAGAAATAGCTTCCTCAATTGAAATTGTTTCTTCATTGATCTTAATGCAATCGTTATTTGTTGTAGTTCCTAATAAGATGAAGTTTTCTTCATCTAAAGGCAAATCTGCTTCTACAATGATGCTTCCTAAAGAAAGATCAAATACATTTTCTTTTGTAGTAACATCAACACCAATTTTATTACCAAAACTCATTTTACATAAAGCTTCACTAATACCACCAAATTTTACAGTAGAAGCACTCATTACTTTATTGTTCAAAATCAAATTACGAACTGTTGTAAAGTTCTTCTTTAACATATCGTAATTTGGAGTCATATTCTTATTCGGTGTATGTTTTACCAAATAAATATAGCTTCCGTCCTTCTTAAATTCAGGAGATATAATATTCGCTGTCTTTTCTGTAGTAACTGCAAATGTAATCAATGTTGGAGGTACCGTAATATCATTGAATGTACCAGACATAGAATCTTTTCCACCAATTGCTGGTGTTT
The DNA here is from genome assembly GCF_053848885.1 of Amedibacillus sp. YH-ame10. Classification (NCBI taxonomy): domain Bacteria; kingdom Bacillati; phylum Bacillota; class Erysipelotrichia; order Erysipelotrichales; family Erysipelotrichaceae; genus Amedibacillus; species Amedibacillus sp. YH-ame10. Next base: position 54,197 of record NZ_JBSPFA010000011.1, on the reverse strand, counting down.
CAAATGCCATTTCTGCTTCAATCAAGCCTAATAAAGCTTGCATTGGTTTTCCCCATTTTTCAGGATGATCATTCAATCGTTCGAAGTATTCTTGATTTGTCAAACGACAAGTTGCATAATTACCACCCATCGCCACAACTCTAGCAAGTGCTTCAACAACAGAATAAGCAGCCCCAAGATATGGTGAATATAAAGACACTTCTGGATGATATCCGTGTGTCATAATACTACAAGTATTTGTAAATCCAAAGACAGGTAATTTTTGTACACTACCTTCCGTCTCGCTTAATTGATATTTTCCACCAAATGGCATCATAACCGTAGATTTACCGATAGATGAATCAAACATTTCTGCCAATCCAATCTGTGATGCTACATTTGGTTGTTTTAAGTTTTCTTTGATATTGTTTACGCTACTGTGGAATGGATCCATTGTAGTAAGTCCTTCTGTAACCAATACATCTTGAAGTCCACGTACTCCATTTGTATCTAAGAATGCACGAGAGATATTTACGATCTCTTCACCATGGAAGTTAATTACCAAACGTTTTTCTTCTGTAACAACCGCAACTATACATGCATCTAAGTTTTCTTCATATGCCAATTGTTTGAATTCATCAAACTTATCACTTTCAATCAATACAGCCATACGTTCTTGAGATTCACTAATTGCTAACTCTGTGCCTGATAAACCATTGTATTTTACTGGTACTTTATCCAAATCGATAATCAATCCATCCGCGATTTCTCCAACCGCAACAGAAACACCACCAGCACCAAAGTCATTTGCTTTTTTGATCAAACGAGTCGCTACTGGATTACGGAATAATCTTTGTAGTTTACGTTCGATTGGAGCATTTCCCTTTTGAACTTCAGAAGAACATTTTGTAAGTGATGTATCGTTGTGCTCTTTAGAAGAACCTGTAGCTCCACCAACACCATCACGTCCAGTAGCTCCACCAATCAATACAACAATATCACCTGCAGCTGGTGTCTTACGTACTACATTATCTTTTGGCGCAGCACCAACAACAGCTCCTACTTCCATACGTTTTGCGACATACCCATCATTAAAGATTTCTTTTACATAGGTTGTAGCCAAACCGATTTGGTTTCCATAAGAAGAATAACCTGCCGCAGCCCCTTTAGAAATGCGTGATTGCGGTAGTTTGTTAGGAAGTGCTTCTTTGATATCTTTTGTGATATCACCAGCTCCCGTAATACGCATTGCTTGATATACATAACTTCTTCCTGACAATGGGTCACGAATAGCCCCACCAATACATGTAGAAGCTCCACCAAATGGTTCAATTTCTGTAGGATGGTTATGTGTTTCATTCTTGAACATCAACAACCATTGTTGATCTTCTCCATCTACGTCAACTGTGATTTCTACAGAACAAGCGTTGATTTCATCGCTTACTTCCATATCATCCAATTTTCCTTTTTTACGTAAATACTTTCCAGCAATCGTAGCCATATCCATCAATGTCATGACTTTCTTTCCACCGTGTACTTCTTCACGTAAGTTCAAATATGTATCAAACGCTTTCTGCATCGTATCCTGTAAAGAACCTGCATCAAACTTTACATTTTGTAAAATCGTTTCAAACGTCGTATGACGACAGTGATCTGACCAATACGTATCCAACACCTTCAACTCCGTTAAGGTAAGATCACGGTGTTCCTCATCTCTAAAATAAGCTTGAATGTGCAATACATCAGCAAGTGTCATAGCCAACCCTTGTTCACTACGCAACGCCTCTAATCCAGCATCATCCAATTCACAAAATCCTTTTAATACTGGTACAGCTTCGATTTCCACATCTTCTTCATATCCCAATACATTCAAATCTTTCTCACGATTTTCTACTGGGTTAATTAAATATTTTTTTACAGCATCCACATCTTGTTGTGTCAAAGCTCCATTTAAAACAACAATACGTCCACTCTTAATAACTACATCTTGTTTATTATTTAACAACATAAGACATTGTTGTGCACTATCAGCTCGTTGATCATACTGTCCTGGTAAACATTCATATGCAATAAATGTTTTTCCACTTAAATCAATAGAATCATAAACAACATCTGTTACTTTCTCGGAAAGAACCTTTTCATTCAACAACTTTAAATCTCTATCATCTCCATGAAAAATATCATAGGTATTGTAGAGTTCTACTCCCTCTAAACTATGTAAACTTAGATTCTGCTTTAACTCATGAAACAAAGAATCTGATTCAACTTGATATGCTTCTTTCTTCTTTACGAAAACACGATAATTCATAGATTTCACTCTACCCTTTCTATTCTACTTCAATAACAGAATCTGCGACTACTTTGTCAGCCATAGACTTCTTAAATTCCACCATTTTGTTTGCCATATCTTCATCAAATAAAGCAATCATTTGAGCCGCAAGAATTGCTGCATTCTTTGCACCTGCTTTTCCAATCGCAACAGTTGCTACAGGGATTCCTCCAGGCATTTGTACCGTAGATAGTAAAGAATCCATACCACCTAATGCACTTGTTTGAATAGGAACACCAATCACTGGTAGTGTTGTACTAGAAGCAATTACGCCACCTAAGTGTGCCGCTCCACCAGCTGCCGCAATGATCACTTTAATGCCACGATCTTTTGCGCCTTCCGCAAGCGCGATTACTTCATTCGGTGTACGATGTGCAGATAAAGCATGAGCTTCAAATGGAATATTGAACTCTTTCAATTGGTTAAAACAGTTTTCCATAGTAGGTAAGTCTGAACGACTTCCCATAAGGATTGATACAAGTGGTTTGTTGTTTGTCATAGTTTTCTCCTCCTAGAAATAAAAAAATACATATTGCTTTTTTCCCAATATGTACACTTAAAAACGCGTATGTTGTGTAATTGTTATAGCGTATCTACTTAAGACCATAAGTAAGACCTCCTATACAAATATAAAGACGTACCTGTTTGCACAAGCAAACAAGTACGCCTTCCGTTATTCGATACGTTAGACATATCCGTTTGCTTGTAGTCCCCTCATTTAAGGTAAAGGGCTAGAAACTTCCCGACCATATTTCGGGATATATACAAGCGATCGTCAATACTCTTCTATTTTACTAAAATTCTTTATTTATTACAATAGCAATTCACGCAATCTTTTACTATTTCTTACCTACCTAAAATGAAATACGCTTACATTTCATCTCTTTTTATACCTTACCTATTTACTTTTGAAATCTTACTCGCAATATAATACACTTTTCTATTAGAAATCATATATTTTACTTCCATCCAGATACTCTAGATATCCTTTTTTCTTGCACCCATCATACTTCGCAATTGGGTACCTCTTCAAAGTATTTTTTTGATTTCCCATTTCACCGCTTCTAAAAAAAGTTTTGTCATATGTTCATCTTCTTTTGTAGGCTTCACATTCACGTGTAATATCATTTTCATATCGTACACCTTTTTTATATTCTACCGCATTTTCTCATAATAAAAAATTTGAATGTTTAAATGATATATGCTTACAAATATTCTTTCAACATACGTTTTATTGTTTCTTTCATCTGCTTTATGATAATCAATGCCTTTCCTTTATCAATCCCTGCCTCTAACGCAACTTCTAATAATTCATTGATATCTGGATTTTTACCATTTCCATGAACACTCGTCGCATGTCCTCCACCTATGGAATAGCTATATGTTAAGTCATATGCAGGTGATAGAATCCACGTTCGAATTGTATCATCATATATAAAACTAAAGTTATTGCTATGATCATCTCGGTTATGTCCAAACACATTAAAACACATCAAGCGATACATTTTCATTAACTCTTCATGATTGTTGGTTAACATCATAGTTAATTTCATTAAAATAGTATAATCCAGACTAGGAACGCGATGACTTGTTTCTAACAAAGCGCTGACACTTATCATATGTAGTTTTTTTACTTTATTTGTATGGCTATCCTTCATGCGATCAAATCGTTGGACGCCAAAATATCCACTACATTGTTTAGAAGCAAATAATTGAAATGAAGGTATATTCAAACCACACGCTCTTGCACATTTGTTATATGAATACTCCATTTCTCCAATATTTACATGATCCATTGCAGATGGAAACTTTATAATCCAGTCTTCGTTATGAATCTTTGTCAATATCTTAGGTCTAGCACCTCCACTAGAACCTCCCAAGAAAAACAACTCATCCAATGTTCCGCTTTTCTCATCATTCAAAATTTTCTTGCATTCATTTGCTAAATAATCAAAATCAATAATCTCACTCTCTTTATGTAATTCATATATTGGTTTATAAGATAAAGCTCCCATGCCTGATTCGCCAACAATCGCAAGACGATCTAGACTTGTTATCTCATTTGGATTTTCACCTTTACTTTGCAATAATCGATCAACCAATAATCTTCCCCACCCATCTGGCAAACTATCATAAAAAACTCCAAACAGTCCATCAAATGGTTCATAACTCTTTGGTTCAAACACACCACTTTCTAAAGGCAAAGAAAATGGAGATATACTAAAACCATGAAGAAGCCATTCATCATCATAGGCAAACGCAACTCTACCATCCTTCATAATGGCTAAAGTTCCCACACATGATGAATTATAATATACTTCTAATTTTTTATATTTGATCATCAATTACCTCCTGAATACTTTGATACTTCTTTCTCTGGAACAATTGCGAAAAATCATTTTGACACTCTAACGCCATACCGATTTTGATTAGAGAAAATAATGAAATTTCTCCACTATTTTCAAATCGTTTTATAGATCCCAAACTTACACCGGATTTTCTACTTAAACCTTCTTGACTCAATTTCATTTCCTTTCTTCTATTCCGGACATTTTCAACAATTTCTTTTTGATAATCTGGAGCCATCTTTACTTTATATATATCTATCATAGATAATATATTATCTTATTTTTACTATATTGTCAATAATTGGATAATATATTAACTAAAATAACGTGTCTTGTAATACACTCTTTTCTTTCCTCTCTACGATATAGTCTTCCGCTTCTATACATCCAATTAATACACTGCTCTTAGGATCATGCAGTTTCATTCTATTTTCAATCTGTTTAGCATCATAATTTGCATAACAATACAAACAATGATGTGCGCAACAATTGTAATCTCCTATATCAACACTATTCATACACGCACAAGTATCGCGTACTCCCTTTCCTTTAATATGAGAAAGAGAATGTCCCGCAATCTTCTCAAGTTCTTTTTGATCCATACACAATCCTTTTATAATACCAAATTTACTTAAATCAATTTTCTCAGCACATGTCTGTACAAGTATCCCATATTGTTTCGAGATTTTACCAAACACCTCTCCTATCTTACGCATAGAAGCTTCGTTCATTTCCACCATACGCATCGTTTCCATATTCGCTTTTGTATTCTTATACATATCCACAAAAGAAATAATAATTTTTCCTACACGCCCCTGTAATGTTTTACAAAGCTTCGTAAACGCAACTTCATGATACTCTATTGTGTATACCTCACTTAAGAATATTGGATCATAACGAACAACTAGTCGATTTTCACCTAATTTATCCGCAAGCGTAAGAATACTTTGTAGAATTTCCTTCTTATTAGGTAAACGTTCTATATCTTCTCTATAGGGAGTGAATGTAACTTGCATTTGAAATGGAAAAGGAACCTCATCTAGCTTATTCATAATAGGAATTGGATTCTTTGTACAAAACACAATCACATCAATATTTTGTGGATTCAATTGTATTCTAGAAATCTGATGCGGATTAAATGGATTTCTAACATCCACGAATCCTTCTTCTAAACGAGTAAAAAACCATGTACTATAATATGCTGGTATATCACAACGACCACTTACAAATAAAATCATAACATCACTTCCTCATATAGTACTATTCTATAGTATTTTAAAACGCAATTCCACTTTCTAGTTTGCTTTTTCAAATAAGTCTTCCTTGCTAAAACAGTTGGTTGTGAAAAAAACCTCATTGTCAGTATTGTTAAATTTATGGTGTAACAATGAGGTATATGATAATACCGTAAAGGTGGTAATATCATATGAACAAAATAACTATTGAAGATTTAAAATGTATCCCAGCAAAAGAGCTTCATGAACTACAACTAACAATTTATAATCTTGTGAAAGAGAAACTATCATTAGCTATAAATAATGCTAGAGAACAGTTAAGTCAAAGAACAGAAGAAGGATATAAGTGGCATTACACTTACAATAAAATTTTCGTATGATCCAAGGAATTTAAATATTTAGACATATTAATTATATTTAACAGGTTATAATTACAGTGGAAAACATAATATGTATGTAACAAAGCTCACGCCTATTACTATAGCAATTGATTTAGATTGTTCTTTTAGTATATTTTGAATTATTCAGTATGATCTAAAACATCTTGTGGAGCGTATTTAAGTAGCCGGATTGAACGAATTATATTGGTAGTGATACCGGATAAGCCTAATATGTAACATACAAATAAAACAATAACAAACATATCAACATGAGTCCCTAATGTTTTTACTATTAAATAGCTAATCAAGCCTAAAGTTATGCAAGGCAATGCTACTCGCTCAAGAGGTTCAATTTTCATATACCTGTTATCAATATACAAAAGAATAATTGCTCCGATTAAACTTCCTATAATGAAGATGATAGACCAAATTTGTTTAATATCTCCAATGTTTGGAAGGGATATTATTGTAATAATAATAGTAAACAAAAATAATATAATAAAAACGATGCCTCTCATCATATAATTTTTTATTAAGAGTTTAAATATTCTATTTTTTTTATATTGCTTTGTCAATAAATGTAGATAAAACACAAGTGCTAATGATATGAAAGAAATCCCTATACTCAATATTATGAATTCATTGACAGCAAATGAAAATATTGTATTCAAAATTGCATAAACTAATATGACATAAATAAAAGAATCATTTATCTTATTCTTTAGCTTATTCACTAAAGCAATATCATTTTCGATAAAATTTTTTTTATAATTATCTGAATCAAATTTAACTTTCATACAATCTCCTTTTGTCACTAAACTAATTATTCTTTCCAATCATAGAATTCATGTATATTTTATAGCTATAGAAATAATATGTTAATTATTGGGCGAAAGCAAGGTATTATTAATTGGATAAAGGATTGTAATGAGGTTGATTTATTAAATGCTACCTTATCTTGTTTTTGAATTTTTTATTTAGAACAATGGTATAATAAAGGTGACTTATTGAAGTTATTACTAAGACACTGTGTGAAAAATTATTAATTATTGTTTTCAAAATAGTTTTGATAATCACAATATTTATACAGTGAAAGAAAGGGAGATATAATGCGCAAATTTATGATATGTTTTTCTTGTTTTTTCTTATTTGTTACATTAGCTGCTTGTAAAAGTCGTGCAGATATAGATGAGGAAAAACAATATAAGAAACAGGCGGAAGAAAATGCAATAACATATATAAAAGAAAAATATGATATAGATGCAACAGTGAAAAAAATCAATTTAGGCAGAATAGATACTTCTCCTATTCCCGATTTTGATCCAAAATTGGATGGTAGTGCTTATTTGGATATGCTTTACAAGGGGAAAGAATTTAAAGTGGCGATAGAAGGAGATAAAAAAAGTTACAATGGCTGTGATAATTATCAGTTAGAAGATATTAAAGATGCAATATTAAATCAATTAACGCAAGAATTAAATAGTGATGTTTATGAAAGTATCTTAGTTTTTGAAGAGTATGAGGTAAATAATCAATACATTCCACGTAATATGTTTCCTAAAAATATGGTGTTAAAGAATAATAATCTAAAAGAATTCTTATCTGAAATCACTATGGTTGGTATTTTTTTTAGCGAGGATGCACCTTCTCTTGAACCAATAAAAAAAGTATCATTTTTAAATCAAAGGCATCAAATGGCAGTTTTCAATTATAAACCATATTTCAATAGCACAGGAACGAATTATGATGCTCCTGATTATTCACAGATGGAGTTTATGTATCGAGATTTACAATTAGCCAAAGCAATTGATTTGAAGGAATCTATTTTATGGATGGACAATACATTTCATGAAACGAAGTATGAACCGAAGTATATTGGAAATGCCATATGTTTTACATTTGATCGAGAATGGAACGCTAGGGATACTCTAGCTACTTATGATGTAACAATAGGGGATCGCAGTTTATTTAAAGATCTTGAAGAATTCAGGGAATTTGAAATCATATCACCTTGTGTTAGTTTGACGAGGGAGAGCAATGGAAACTATACTGTTGTATACATTCCACAAGAAGATTTTCTTCCTCAAACAATTGATGATAATGACAATAGACAGATAGAACTTATATATTCTGAATTTAATGGTGAAAGACATAAATCCAGTGATGATTTAAGCACAACCACTACAAATACTAGTAAATATTATGATAACAATGGAAATACATATCTACGAGTTATGCCTACTGAAAAAAACATTACGTTTTGCTATGCAACCGTTGGGATAAAAGATAACTAAGTATAGATAGATTTCGTACTTTGTCAGGGATGCACCTCTGAAACTACTCCCTTATTATTCACGTTGTATAGAGTTTCATCTAGTGTTACTAAACCTTGCAAATGAGTTTTGTTTTCATGTTTGTTTAAAAGATAATTGATTTTATGTCTCTAGCGGAAAGCAGTATCTTCGCTTATGTTGGACAAATCCGCACATACTTTCAATGTTCGTTATTCTAGGTATGCCTGAATAAAAGTTGCCCATTGCGCTTTAATTTTCTTTGTGGAAAACAGAAGCGTATTCGTTTCTGAAATGAAAACATGTTAACAATCTTCATTTTTGCATTGGTAACGTTGCTTACCTTGTTTGTTGGTGCCGTATTTGATGATTTTGTGCGAATTACAATGAGGGCAACACAAAACATCTTGATCACAGTGAGCTAATAACATACTTTCATTAACTAGTTTCTCTTTCACAAGATTATTGATTGTTAGTTGTAGTTCATGAAGCTCTTTTGCTGAGATACATTTTAAATCTTCAATAGCTATTTTGTTCATATGATATTACCACCTTTATGGTATTATCATATACCTCATTGTTACACCATAAATGTAACAACACTAGTAATGAGGGGGGGCACAACCAACTGTTTTAGCAAGGAAGACTTCTTAATAAAAAGAAGAGTTCTTCACAAACCCTTCCTACACTTGTTTACTACCAATAAACAATACCATATCAACACACTGAATTCCCACTAGCCATAGTAAGGCATACATATAGCTAATTCCAAAAAAGATAGAACTTATAAACAACGCAGTAATTCCTATCAGTATCCATCTAAATCTTGTTGTATGCAAGACTAGAAATAATTGATTCCCTGCTTTGTATTTTTTATAAACGATTACCTTTAGAACTATATAAACTAAAAGTAGTATGATAAAACTAATAAGGCTTGCTTGCATACAATGCCCCTCCTTCATTTCTAACACTATATATACAAATTTTAATCTTGTTCTATTACAAAAGGTAATTACACATTGCCTTTCTCACGTTCTTTCAAATATTTAAAGACAGATGATACGAGCATTCCAATTGTAATGATCGTCAATAAAACCGATTGAATACTAATCTTTGTAAAGGTGTAATAAAGTGCATACCCCATGAATACGATATCAATTAGAAATACAACACCCCAAAGTAACTTTTTTGTACTCATATAGACCCTCCTTTCCTCCAGTAACTCAAGAAAGAGATAAACATAGTATTTCATGCCTATCTCATATACATAATCATTTACGTGCTAATTTCCTAGATTTGTTATCAAATACATAAATATAAAGAATAGCAATGTGGAAATAATTGCTTGAATAAAATGCTTTCCAATCTTCTTTATTTCTTCTTTAGTAACCCATTGTTCTTCTGTTGGTTTATTATTTTCTTCCATTTTGTTGGTCTCCTTTGAATTTGATACATACTAGTTTTCTTTGTTCCTAATTAAGGTTTGCTACTGTAAAAATAATTATACGCATTTTGTGCATTCACCTTGTTTGCACCAGATCCAACTGCACTGATTAATAGTTTCATAAGATTTACTGTTTATCCCCCGTTATGTTTTCTTATAAATTCGATTTTTAACATCCTATTATATATCGCATTTTTTTAAAATTTCTTACTTGCGATAATGTAGTAATGTATATATAAAAGTTATAATCATGTCAAGTAGAAGGCAAACTCCTATGATGATAGGAACTTGCTGCCAAACATCATCATTTTTACTCAACAATAATGATATAACGACAACTAGCAACATATTTAATGCAGAAAAGAAAAACTTATGTAAGAAAAATGTCAGCTGCTCTCGCATTTATGATACCTCCTTGAAAGTTACTATTTGTGAATAGGATGTATAACAAAGCTTTGAATCAGTAATTGTAACCCTTATTCTATTCCCATTTGCTGCAGCATTCACCACTGCAATATCACTCTAATTACCTTCTCAAATCATACTCTTGTTTAAAGTTTAAAAAGTCATTGTATTATTTTCAAAATTAGGTTTAAATTCAATCACTTACCATATTGTATCATTACTTGCATCTGAAACCAGTAATTACTCAAGCACATTAAATACCATTCTTTCCCTTTAAAGTGTGTGCTTTTATCCTTAAATTCTATGATAGAATGTGTTTTCACCATTTTCTCCTGTATCTACTCATCGACTTCAAAAATGCTCATGTTAGTATTGTTATTGGAATTTTACATACTGCCCTTTTAACTATCATATATATTTGATAATTTTTTTAATTCTTTAAAAGAGAATATATACCCCACAATTAACACAGCCGTAATCACCACAGCAGTAGATAGCTCTAATTTCCAAAAAGATACAATAATTGCAGTTAATCCCAACCATGATGTTTTTTTAAAACGAATAAATTTTTCCTTTGCATTTAAATTCTTCCATAATATTTTTTTCATTATTTCCTCCATTCCCCCGCACCTCGCACGCGGGCACAAATATTTTGTGAAACTACTACAATTCCAAATACTGTTATGCTACCATATAAAAGAGGTAGTATACTACAGATTCTAATAGGAAACTAAATAATAATCTTTAATAAAATATAGTCATGAAATATATAGATTAATTCAAATTTACTAAATTATAAAATATTGTATTTGGCTTTAGTTACATTAATTTTACATCGATATAGTTTTTATATTTTTGTTTTTTATTTCTTTTTTTATCTTTTTGTAATTTTCAATAATATCACTTATTCCAAATACAAATATAAGTAATGTAAGATAAAAGCTTAAGGATGAAAAGGATAGTTTTTGGTCCAAAAACAAAATATCTACACTTTCAAAGCACATAATAATCAACCAGAATTTTGATTTTTTCAATGCTAGTTCTATTATCTTAAGATTATCATTCATTTTATGTCCTCTCTTTTCTATTAATTAACTATTCTTTCAACAAACCCTTTTATACTGTTTGAACAACGGCGCTCCAGTAAACATATGGTGCCATATTACATTGTTGTGAATGAGGTGGGTTGCAGTTCGGATCTTTCTCAAGATAAGATACTACTTTATATCTTTCGTTTGTGGCTAAATTCTCTAACATCGCTCTACCTATCATCTCACATACATCTTCACCTGTTCCAAACTGTACAATTTTAAACATAGCCTTTCCACCTGCATATATTTTCTTTATGACTCCCCATATAATTTTATAATTCCTCTAGTTTCTGTGGATGGTTCCATTGTTACTTGTTCTTCATCTGACAGAGAACGATACATAGAAAACTCATCATTTTGGTCCTTAATAATAGTGATTACTTCATTTCAACATCATACTCAACTATTTCATCTTGTAATATTGTTCTGTTTTCTATTCTTGCTATTCTATCAATGAATTCTTGGACTTCCACATTATCAACGTTAGCCTGTTTGCATTTATGATTTGAATTCAAGGATAAAAATGTAAAAGCAACTAAAACACTACAAATATTTTAAATATTTTTCATATGGATATTCATCTAACAAAAGATAAAAATGGTTGTTGAATTTCATTGTATTTGAAAGTACTTCCTATCCATATTATACACTCGTCTATATATTTTGTAAATCATACTTTTATAAAAATAGTATTTTTGTGTTGATTGTGTTTGTGTTATACTATAAACGGAAGAAAAGATAGGAGAATTATGGCAAAGTCGAATAGTTTTTTTAATATAGATTTATTAGTATTAAGCATTTTACGAAATCATGATCATTATGGATACGAAGTCGTAAAGTTAATGAATGAGATTTCAGATGAAGCAATCACCATAAAGGAAGGTACTTTGTACCCTATTATGTATAATCTATTAAAAAAAGGTTACATAACAAGTGAAGATAAAATCGTAAACAGAAAGATTCGTGTTTATTATCATATAGAGGATACAGGAATTGAATACCTAGAGAACGTTATAAAAGAGTTTAAACTAAACATCGAGGGAGTTTTTAAAATCATCCAGTATGGAGAAAAAGGGGAATAAATTATGGAAGAGTATATTCTTTTGTATATGAGTGAAGTAAAGTCGTTGATTGCTATGCATTCTAAACAAGAAAAAGAATTTCTAAAGAAATTAAAAAATGAAATCATTCAAACTTGCGAGAATGAGAATGCAACAACTTACAAAAATATTGTAGAACTCTTTGGAACTCCAAAAGATATCGCAGTCTCTTATATTGAAACCATAGAAACAGAAAGAATAACTCGCTATATAAAAAGCAAGAAATTGTTTTTATGCTTTATTATCAGCACACTTATAGTAATATTTGGCATTTATACTTATGACGCTTATCGTTTGGAGAAACTCCTTGATGCTGTTCAGGAAGAAAAAGAAGCTCAAAAAGGTATGTGGGCACCAAGTGAAGATGAGGGGCAATAGTATGAAAAAATTAATTAAAGAATACGTGCATTGTATCAATGCTTTAATTCCTATTAATTCAAAAGAAAGTAAAGAATTTATCATATCACTAAATAAAAAAATTATTCGTTCTTATGAAAATTGTGAAATTCATAACTATACTGAAATGATAACAAAATTTGGTAGTCCTAACGAGGTAGCTATTTCTTATATAAACGGAATTGAGCCAGAGCAAATCATAAAGCAGCTAGATAAGAAAAAACGTCTATCTTTTCTGATGTATACTGGAATATTTGCTATTTTCTTGATAGGAATTACAGGAATCCTTAAAGTTAATCAAGAATATGAGGGTGCTGCTGACAGTTTATTAAACATCCGTATTGAAACAACTATCACAGAGAACCCAATCCCACAGGAAGGAGAGTAATAATAAATTCTCAATAGCTTTTGGTCTAAATATAATAAAAGTGCTTCTAACTCTGGTAATAGTGCCAGCGCTAGTGCAACCGCAAAGAATAATACTGGTATAAAAACTAGTCGAGGAGTCACTTTAACATGTAGTCCTACAGGTAGATTGTCATAAAGGGAAACGAATATAAAGATTCGTCTCCCTTTTTTTATACAATTTCACTTTCCAAGAAATGAAACACTTCTTTTGATGAATCTGCTTTATCTAACATTTTAAAGAATGCTTTATTGTTGAACATATCTAGTAATTGTGACATTGCGGTTAAATGACTCTCATTATCAGTAGCACTTAGCGTAAATATATATTTGATAGGATCAAGTTCCTTATTGCCAAATACAATAGGTTCTTCTAAAACTCCTATGCCTATTCCTCTTCTAAGTGCTCCTGCGCTTGGCTTTGCATGAGGAAGTGCAACATGTTTTGTGATAACCACAAAAGGCCCTTCTACTTTCATGATACGTACGATTTCCTCTACATAAGCAGATTTAATATACGCATGATCAATCATTGGTTGCGCACATATACGAATGGCTTCTTCCCAATTTTTCGCATCTACATGCAAACATATCGTGTGTTCATCTACCATATGTAATAGAGTTGCAGATGGTGTTTTCTTTTCCTCTTTAATATCCATCGCAGAGAAATATGTTATAAGTTCATTTTCTAATTGTGCTTCGTTATGAATATTTGCGTGTTTTCTTACGATATTTAAAATTGCCTTTGTATTGGGTTGTTGATACGTGGAGTTTCCAAGTTGGTAATATACTTCTCTTGATATTTGATAACGTTCGCTAAAGTTCATAACGGGACTTACTTTAATCACAGGAATATCACCTGTATCAATATCTAACATATCATTGGTTGTAAAGATGATATCGATTTTTAAATCTTTATCTAATTCACGACTAGACTCCATTGGAGCATAGAAATACATTTCTGGAAACAGTTCTGTTAGTTCACTATATAAGATTGCACTACTTCCAATTCCATTTAAACAAACAATAAGAGCTTTCTTTCTTGGCACTACTTCACTCGCTCTCGTTTTAGAGTAAATGACGGTAAAGTGAATGGTTAGATATGCAATTTCTGCTTCTGGAATTGCCTTATGAAATAGACCTGTAAAAGGACGTACTGTTTCACTGATAAGCTGATATAAGTCTGCATATTCACTTTTTACACGCTCTGATAATGGATTAACAATAGGCAGCTTAAACAATAATCGATAATATGCGGGTCTAAAATGTGAGTAGAGTTTACGAAAAATATCTTCACTATCCTTATAGTGAATTCCACTTAAGGATTCAAAACGCACCATAATCTTTTCAACAATCTCTGCTATAACAGCACAATCTGCCGTATCTTCTTCTACATCTCCAACAGAAATCCCTAGAATCCAAGCACTTATATAATAAATATCCGTTTCTGTTAGTGGCTTCTTTGTTGGTCTTTCTTTTAATAATTCTTTTGTGAAATGATATTCCTTTAAAGAATCCATAATTCCTACATCATATAAATGTGCAATTTCTTCTGGATCATTTTGCATTCTTTGCATACGTACACGTAAGAAAATAAAGATGTAAATAAATTCACTTAAGCGATCTTCTACGAAACGAATTTGGTATTGTTTCGCAAGTTCAATAATGACCAATTGAAAATAATCAAAGGTATCCAAGTGGTACGCATCAATAAACAAATCGAATACTTTGGTATTCTTCTCTTCCGCAAGGAAACAAATAATCAACTGCATCATATAGCTACGGATTTGTAATTCTTCACCTGCTAAGTGATAGCCATGTGTTCGGTTGTTTTTTATTTCAATTCCATTCTCTTTCAACTCTTGTTGAAGGTCTTTAAAATCTAATAAGATGGTAGAACGACTTACTCCTAATTGATCCATAAAATCCATCTGAGATACATAATCCATATGCAGAAAAAGCATGAAATACATATACATCATGCGTTCTTTCTTATTCATAATATAACTCATATCCCCTTTTACAGAAGACATGATTTTCTTTAAAGCATGTTTTGTTTGTTTTTCTAGGTAAACTTCTCCATGGACACCAAAAGTAATTGGCTTACATACGTGGTCTTGTAGCATATGATTTAACTTCTCTACACGATATGCAACCTGTCTTCGAGTGGAATGTGTTTCATTTTGTAAATCCGAAGTTGTTAATAAAGATTTTTTTAACAACAAACGAATCAGGGTTAATAAGTCATTATCCATGTGAAATTCTCCTTTCTATATAAGTATTGTAGTTTATAATGGAAGGGAGTGCAAACAAAATCATGTACAATTTTTGTATGCATCCTTTACAAAAATAAATCATGACTAGTTATGCTTACTTTTTGTCATAATCGCACACAAAAGTAGAGCACAAAAACAATTGCGAAACATTCTATCCCATTTTACAATGTGGGTGTAAGTACTAGTGCTACGAAAGACATGGACGGAGGTGAACAAATGTTAAGTGAATTATGTAACGCATCCTTGATACGCTTAAACATAGAAGCGAGTGATTGGAAAACTGCCATAAGGGAATCGGTAGCTCCGCTTGTAGAAAACAAGAAAGTAAATGAAAACTATGTTGAAGAAATTATCAAAGGCGTGTTGGAACTAGGACCTTATATTGTAATCACCAAGCATGTCGCATTGCCTCATGCCAGACCAGAGGCAGGCGCGTTAGAAACTGCTATTGGGATTGCTACATTAAAGGATCCAGTAAAGTTTGGCAACAAGGATAATGATCCAGTGAAATACTTATTTAGTTTAAGTGCTACAGATAATACAAAACATCTAAATGCATTGGCTGAATTAGCAGGATTATTTGAGAAGCAGGAGTTCTTTGAGCTATTAGATAGAGCGAAAGACCCTCAAGAAATTATGAACTATTTAAATCAAGAAAGATAGGAGGAAACAAAGATGTATAAAGCTCTCGTATGCTGTCGTGCTGGAATGGGTTCTAGTATGTTGCTCAAAATCAAAGCAGATCAAGTAATCAAAGAAAACAATTACCCAATTGAAACTGAACATGGGAATTTGGATTCACTTATGGGGTTCTCTGGAGATTTGGTCATCACGATGGATGATTTAGCTGGCGAGCTAAAAGACAAAGTACCTTACGCATTAGGTATCAGAAACATTATGGACAAGGAAGAAATGAAAGCCAAAATGGACGAATTCCTTGCCACAAAAGGGGTTTAAAATTTATAGAAATTAACATTAGGAGAGGAGAACATATATGTTAGATGCGATACTAGCGCAATCCAGAAATACTGCGCTAATTATGGGATTAATTGCCTTAATTGGTTTATTACTTCAAAAGAAATCAGCAACAGATGTCATGAGTGGAACGATGAAGACTGTCATTGGATTTATGATCTTCAATATCGGTTCAAGCGCAATGTCTGGCGTTATTACAACATTTACAGAATTATTTAATACAGGATTTGGAATTCAGGGTGTTACCACGCAGGTGGAGGTAGCCACAGGGCTCGCCTTAAACACGTATGGTACCGAAGTGGCCTTAGTTATGCTACTTGGATTCGTGATGAACTTATTCTTTGCTAAATTTACTCGTTTCAAAGCAATCTTCTTAACAGGTCAGCACTTCTTATACTTTGCATGTGTACTTGCATTAGTATTTATCTCTAGTGGACTTCCTACACCTGTAACTGTTATTGGTGGAGGTATCTTATTAGGATTCTGTGGTGCGGCATTACCATCTCTTTGTCAGCCATTCATGAACAAAATCATTGGGGCAGACAACTTAGCAATCGGTCACTTTAACTGTATTGGTTATGCATTCTCTGGTTATGTTGGAAAATTGTTCAACAAAGGAAACAAAGAACACAAAGATGCTAGTACTGTTAATTTACCTAAATTCTTTGAATTATTCCGTGACTTTATCTTCTCAGTAGCATTGTTCATGGTTGTCTTATTCTACGTAGCTGTAATTGCTTGTGTAGTAAATGGACACATGGATTTCGTATTAGAAAAATCAGGAAATGACTTATGGTTTGTTTACCCATTCTTACAGGCTCTTCAATTTGCAGCAGGTATGAGTGTATTGATTTATGGTGTTCGTCAGTTCATCGCAGAAATTACTGCAGCGTTCGTTGCTATTTCTGAAAAATACATTCCTAACTCTAAACCTGCAGTTGACTGTCCTGCAATCTTCCCATTCGCTCCAACTGCTGTATTGATTGGTTTCATTGGATCCTTCTGTGGTGGTTTGGCTGCAATGGCTGCAATGGTTGTAATGGGTAGTCCAACAATTATGATTCCAGCTGCTGGTATCTGCTTCTTCTCTGGTGGTACTTGTGGTGTATTCGGTAACGCGTATGGTGGATGGAAAGGTGCCCTTGTAGGTAGCTTTATAGTTGGTATTGCATTAACTGCACTTCCACTCATTCTGTATCCAGCATTCTCTGAAATGGGTATTGCAGGAGCAAGTTTCCCTAACGTTGACTACAATATCATAGGAGCATTCCTACACAAGATCTTAAGTATCTTTGGATAATATAGAAATATAAAGAACAAGGATAACTTCCTTGTTCTTATTTTTAGGGATAGATGATAACAAATATAGGAGGTAATACAAAATGAAAGAACAAGAACAAATTAAAGAGTTCTTATCGATAGAAGCATCAGAGTTAGAACAATTTCGTGAACAAATGGATTATGAAGCATTGATTAAGGCTAGGGATCTTATCATCAATGCAGAAAAAAATAAGAATCGTGTACATGTAACAGGTATTGGAAAACCAGGACATGTGGCTGGATATATTGCAAGTTTATTATCCTCTACTGGTACCCCATGTTATGAATTACATGGAACTGAAGCAGTGCATGGAAGCAGTGGTCAAGTACAAGAAGGGGATGTTGTAATCGCCATTAGTAATTCAGGAGAAACAAAAGAATTGATGGCAACTGTGAATACGCTGAAACAAAACGGAGCGAAAATTATTTCTGTTTGTGGTAATCTAGAATCTTGGCTTGCCAAAGAAGGAGATGTTGCACTATATGCGGGTGTATCTCATGAAGGAGACACCATGAACAAACCTCCAAGATCTTCCATTCTTGCGGAAATCATCGTTCTTCAATGTTTAAGTATTCTATTACAATATGAAAAGAATTTAGATCCAAAACAATATGTTAAATGGCATCCAGGTGGTAGTCTTGGAAAAAGCATTAAAGAAACATTAAACGAAGGAGAGAGCATATGAAATTCGAAGGAATTATTACACCGTTAGTAACACCATTTAATGAACAACAAGAAATTAACTATGATGCGACAGAGCAATTGATAGAACACTTAATTGCACATGGTGTAAAAGGACTATTTATTTTAGGAAGTAATGGAGAATTCCATGTTATGGAAGATGAAGAAAAGGTTACCTTCGCAAAATTTGTAATCGAAAAAACAAATCATCGCGTTCCTGTATATGTTGGTACAGGTGGAAATTCAACAGCTTCTGTCATTCGTTTATCTAAACAAATGGAGGCATTAGGTGCTGATGCGTTATCTGTAATTACACCGTACTTCATCGCCCCAAAAGAACAAGAATTGATTACACATTATAAAATGATTGCAGAAGCAGTACATCTTCCAATTATCTTATACAACATTCCAAAAAGTACAGGTATTAATTTAAGCTATGAGGTTGTTCGTGAATTAGCTGCAGTAAAAAATATCGTAGCAATTAAGGATAGTAGTGGCAACATGGACAATATGAAAGATTACTTAAAGGCAGCAAATGGAAATGAATTTGAAGTATTGGTTGGTAGTGATTCTAAAATGCTAGAAGCATTTAAAATGGGTGCTACTGCTGCTGTTGCTGGAACGAGTAATCTATTAACAGATATTGATGTCGCAGTATATGATAACTTTAAAAAAGGTGATTTAGAAAAAGCAGCATATTATCAAAATGAAATCGAACCACTTCGTGATGTATTAAAACTAGGAACGGTTCCTTCTGTATTGAAAAAGGCGGTTCACTTGATGGGAATCCCAGTAGGTCCTGCTCGTTATCCTGTATGTGATTTGAGCGAAGAATCTGTCGATAAAATAAAAGCAATGCTTTCCTACTATCATATGTAGGAAGAAAGGATAATCTTATGAAATCAATTCGTATACCCTTCGATCGTGTAAAACTAACACTATCTTGTATCTTATATCTATTACTATTCCTCATGATGCCAGCCTTATGTCTTTATGTCTCTTTAGATCCTCTCATGATTTTCTTTCTATTAACTATTTGTTGGTTTATGATAAAGGGCGCTATTCGTAATGTGAAACGTCTATTTAAAAACAAACCGATTTGCAGTATTGATGATAAAGAAATTCAAATCAATTCTTTAAGCAATAAGACATATACCATGAAGTGGAAAGATTTAGAAAAGGTAACCATGAAAGAAAAACATCATAGTGTGCAATTCTTATTATTTGGAAGTCATGTGGAACACGCGAGTGGTGTATATATGATTCATATTGATTATCCTTTTCTTGGAAAAGATTTAGAGTCAAAGAAACAAGCGTTACTAGAGTGCTTTGCGAAACATAAAGTACCTGTAGAAACAATACAAAAAGATAGAAAAGGAGTTCGCGTTCATGTATAAAATATTACAAAGATTTGACGAAATAAAAGCAATGGCTATTGTGCGTGTAGAGACAACTCAAAGAGCTTATGAAATAGCAGATGGGCTAATCGATGGTGGAATTCCTTGTATGGAAATTAGTTTCACACTTCCTAATGCTGCCGAGGTGATCAAAGCATTAAAAGAGAAATACAAAGATACTCTTCTTGTGGGAGCTGGAACTGTTTTAGATAGCGAAACAGCACGACTTGCAATACTTGCTGGTGCACAGTTTATCATTGCGCCAAACTTCGCACCCGAAGTAGCGAAGACTTGTAATCGTTATAGAATTCCTTATATGCCAGGATGTACAAGTGTAACTGAGATGGTACAAGCAATGGAGGCAGGCGCGTCTATGATTAAAGCCTTCCCTATTTCTAACTTCTATGGTAAAGATTTAGTGAAAGTACTAAAAACTCCTCTTCCTTATATGCCTATTATGGCAAGTGGTGGTGTTACATTGGAAACCATTCAAGATTGGATTTCTGCAGGCGTAGATTGCATTGGCTTTGGTGGATTATTGACCAAAGGAACAAGTGCAGATATCGCAAGTAATGCAAAAGCGATTCGTAAAGAACTAGATAAGTAAAAAAAATCTGATCACTCAGATTTTTTTATTGTTGTTTTATTTTTTTATATTTCCATACCAGGAAACCAGCTATTGTAAGTAGCGTAACTACGAAACCCTCCCATAGGATAGAAGATGTCATTTCATCAGTTTTGCTAGCACGTTTAGTATTTAATATCGTATTCGTTTCATCTTGACTAATATTTTTATGTGTTACTTCTTTCTTAACTTTATTGAGTGCAGTTTCTTTTATAACACTTTCTTGTTGAGTGGAGTCTTCTTCTTGCTCGGGTTTATCTCTACCTGTTTCATTTTGGCCTCCACCTCCACGGTTTCCGCCACCTCCATCAATTTCAGAGAACAAATTGTCAATGGTTAGCTTATTTGCTTTCCATGTTCCTTCAAAAGGTCCACCTACAATCACAGAACGAATATATCCTCCATGCTTAAGTTCTGGAAAGTATACATGTGTTATTAGTTTTTCAGATAAACGTTCACTAGAACGTAACAAATTCGTATCTTTCTCTTGATCTTGTTCACGATTACAATATCCATCAACCCAATGTATTCCATCATTACTATATTGCAATACAACACTGGTTGCTCCATATGGACGATACATAAAAACTTTCACATTAGCCACAGTCGCATCCGCATTTATTTCTGAGAAGGATATGGTATCCATTAAATCTGCACGTACTACTTTTACTTTTAATGTTGGATTTAAGGAATTGGCTTTATAGATATGTTTACTAGCAAGTTCTTCTTGTGAGAAACTTCCTGTAATTGTAAACTCTCCATACAAATCCAAATACTCCTCTATATGTTCAACGTTCCAAGTAACAGCAAGTTCCACTTCTTCTGCTTCCTTGTGTTCATCATATAAATAACGCAATTTACATCGTATCGTTTTTGGAAGTACCCATTGATTACTATTCATATGAATTGGTACATTCATCGTATCTGGTGAAAGGATGGTTTGTAATCGATAGATATCATCATATTTCACAGGCAAATCGATTGCTGGAGATATGGAAGTAGTAGTATCTGCGATAATATGTTCTACACCTGCACTACTTACAACACTTTTCGCATCGCTTCCTTTTGCGATGATTTGAGTATTGCTTAATGTGATACGATTACCTGCATGTATAGCAGTTGCTTGACTGTTATGTATACCATATTGAGGATCTATTTCAGCAAATATATAACTATCCTGTATTGTGATATTTTGTGTTGCTTGTATGGCAAGAACATCTGTATTTTCTTCATTTCCTTGAACACATATTGAAAGATTCTTTAATACCATATTTCCCTTACGAATATCAATTACATTGCGAAATCCCCATAAGCGAAAACGATATGCATCCTCGTTATTAACGAAACTTCCCTCTTTTTTGCTTTCGGGACAAATCAACTGTCCTGAATCTACACGTAAGGCGCTTGTTCCTCCTTGTATAGCTCCTTGTTTTAGAGTTAGTTGTGCCTCTTGTGTTACTACCATAGTAGGGTTGGTTGGTTCACTAGATGACGAATAAAAGGTTAAGCCATCATGATCAATTTCAACGAAACTTCTGATATAAATAGTATGATTATTGGCATCAATATACATACTTTTGCTAGTTCCGTTAAATTGAATAGGCTGCTCAATAGTTCCTCCATCTAAATAAATGTCTTCTTTCAATTCAAACATTTCATAATTTTTATCAAAATCTTTATGTTCTTCATACCATTTTAAAAACCGCTCTGTCTCAGTATCAGCTTCAACTGTATCTTGTGCATGTATACTATCGCTTAAATTTATCCCCATAAAAGGTAGACAAAATAAAATTGTACATAGCACGATAAAATATTTTATGATTTTCATATTTGCCACCCTTTCATTTGTAATTTCATTATACAATGGTTATCTCTTTCCTTCAATTTTATATTTACATTTTTTCATAGGTATGCGAAAAAGAACGAGTTTCCTCGTTCTCAACATCATATTTATATGAAGCCCTTAACCATTATGCAACAGTATCTAAAATATCTTTCATTTGTTTTGCTAAGCCTTTGCATTTATCAGTACTTAAACTACATACTGCAACACGAATTCCTTTGTTTACTTTTACAGTATAGATATGTTTTTCCATCAATGCATCATGGAATTTATCACGACACGCATTATCTTCAATCTTAACTGTTACAAAGAATCCTTCTTTATATGGATAATATGCTAATCCACAAGCATCAGATTCCTTTAAGAAAATTTCACTTCTTTGTTTTAATAGTTTTACATAGTAATCTTTTTCTTCTGTATATGCAGCTAAGTTTGTTGTGGTAACATAGGTGAAGTTTTCCATAGCGGCATTGGGTACATTAGACCAAAATGCACGTGCTTCTTTTTCAAATACGATTTCCACTGCACGAACATCTTCTTCCTTTTGCGCCATGATAATTGCAGCTCCACAACGAAGTCCATAAGAAGTTAATGATTTACTACAACTAAAGGCAATGATTGCCATCACATTCTCACTGAATTCATTAAATGTATTGATATAATCATGACAGTGTTCTAAATCATAAGAATAATCAATGTACGCAATATCATTCAATAAAACAACTGGTACTTTCTTTCCACATTCATTTAAGAATTCGACTACTTCTTTCCATTCTTCCATTGTAAGTGAATATCCCGTTGGATTATGACAAGGGTCATTGATAATCATCAATAATTTTTCTTGTGTTTCCATAACTTCCAAACAAGTTTTCTTGAAAGACTCCAAATGGAAGTGATCTCCATCAAATAAGGAATAGGTCTTTACTTTTAGATTATCCATAGTTGCCATCAGTTTATAAGACCCCCAAGCAATCTCAGGTATAATAAGTGTTTCTCCATCATCTAGTATTTCTTGTACCGTTAATGCAACTGCCCCTGTTCCACCAGGTGTCGCAATAACACTGTGTGCTAGTGTAGAATTGCTATCTCCCACAACCCACTGGTATACTTGTTTACGGAAAGAATCATTCCCTACAAAGCTTCCTGCATAGGCTGCCTTGGTTTCTTTTGCGATATTGTTGTAAGGTGTAAATACACTATCGAATGCGACAATGGAACCCTCTTCATTGTACAAGGAACCAATGGTTGCGTTGATGACCCCCTCAGGCCCATTCTTCGCAATATCTTCTTTTGCTTTTTTTACAATCGCAAATACTGTATCTTCGATTGGTGTAGTGTCTACTTTCTTTTTTACAAAACTCATTTCTCGTCCCTACTTTCTTTTTGATATGCCCCTAATACACGTACATAAGCACATGCCTTTTTCAAATCTTCCAGTAATTTCTGTTCTGCCTCATGTTGTAGATTCCCAACGATTTCTACATAAAAATAATATTCCCATGGGCTATCTTTCATGGATCTAGATTTAATGCTCTCCATATTAAATCCATAATTGGATATGATTTGCATAACTTCTAACAGCGCCCCTGCTTTATGTTGTGTTTTAAATAAGATACTGAATTCATTACCATGAGGTTCTAGCTCTCTTTTAATGATTATGAATCGAGTTGTATTTTGAGCACTTGTATTGATATCTTCTGCTAAGATATCTAAGCCATACAATTCTGCATTTTCCTTTGCGGCAATCGCTGCCT
This sequence comes from Amedibacillus sp. YH-ame10, assembly GCF_053848885.1. Lineage (NCBI taxonomy): Bacteria > Bacillati > Bacillota > Erysipelotrichia > Erysipelotrichales > Erysipelotrichaceae > Amedibacillus > Amedibacillus sp. YH-ame10. Next base: position 29,922 of record NZ_JBSPFA010000011.1, on the reverse strand, counting down.
TTGTTTTATCATTTTGTTTTGCGACATATTCTGCCGCAAGAGCAGTATTCGCATATGGAATAAGTTCCATATTACGTCCTTCTAAAAACTTCTTCGATTGATAAATCGCTTGGTCTTTGGAATACACTTGGCGTACATCCTCAATACGAGCACCTTTTACACCTAACAAATTCTGAGAAATTTTCAAATCGTATATGTCATGAATATATACATTTTCATATTGTATGAGAATATCCAACACTTCTCCAATTTCTCCCGTATAGCTATTTTCAAAAGGAATTACACCGTAAGTAATCTCACCACTGCTTACTGCATTTACAACATCTTCAAAAGTTGCATAACGTTGTTTTTTCATATCTGGAAAAACATGTGTACAGGTAATATAAGAAAACGCCCCTTGCGTTCCTTGATAACCAACCACATCTTTACTAATTACCATCTTTTGATAACGTCTTGATTGTGCCATCACATTCTTCATGAAATCTTTGTATAATTCCTTATACTCTTCCTTATGTATATAGTGAATATTCTTATCCAAAATTTCTTGTTCTCTGGATGTATCAAGTACTGCTAAATTGTTTTCCTGTTTATAATGGATAACATCTTCCACAGCCTGCATGCGCTTTTCAAACAGTTCTGCCATCTGTTCATCAACTTCATTGATCTGTTTTCGTGCATCCTCTAGCAAACTCATGTCATCACCTCATTTTCTTATATATTATACAATAAAGTAAACAATACGAACACTATTTTATGAAAATTTTCTTTCTGTTTTCAGTTTTCTGTAATTTTTTTCATAAATGAAAGGTTTTCTCTTGTAATTCAAAGTATTTTATATTATGATATTAGAGTAATTGGAGTGATTATTTATGCAAAACAAAGGATATTATTATTTTAGCTGAATTCGTTATGAAGCCAACATTTGCATATGATGGTCATTTTCTATATTCTTTATAACGAAATATACATTAGCATCTGTCCTATGAACGGTGCTTTTTTTCTTTAAGGGAGGACTTTTATGAAACTACACATTGATTTAAAAGAAAACGGATACGACATCATACTAGAACATGGTGCTTTACATCATGTGTCAGACTATGTCAATCTTGAACGTAAAGTGATGATTATCACCGATTCAGGAGTACCTACACAATACGCGAAAATACTAAGTGAACAATGCCGTGAGAGTTACATTCATATTGTTGAACAAGGAGAAGACTCTAAGAGCTTTGAAGTATATAAGGAAATTTGTGAAGATATGTTGTCTCATAAGTTTTCACGTAAGGATTGTGTCATTGCGTTAGGTGGTGGCGTTGTAGGCGACTTATCAGGGTTTGTCGCTTCTTCTTATATGCGTGGAATTGATTTTATTCAAATACCAACAACGACCCTATCTCAAATCGATAGTAGTATTGGAGGAAAAGTCGCCATCAATTTACACGAAGTAAAAAATATCATAGGTGCATTTTATCAACCTAAGCTCGTGATTGTGGATGCGGATACATTAAAAACACTACCAAAACGTCACTATATCAATGGGTTAATAGAAGCGATTAAAGCTGGCTTAATCTATGATAAGGATTTATTTGAACTATTTGAAACAGGCGATATTTATCAGGATTTAGATAACATCATTTACAAAGCTTTATGTGTAAAAAAAGATGTAGTGGAAAAAGATGAAAAAGAACAACATTTACGTAAGATTTTAAATTTTGGACATACCATTGGACATGCGATAGAAAGTTATTATCATTTAAGTGATTATCTACATGGAGAATGTGTGGCGATGGGAATGTTGTACTTCATTGATGATAAAGATTTAAAACAAAGGGTATTAGCCCTATATGATAAATTGGGAATTTGTAAAGATGCTCCTTATGATGAACAACAAGTTTATGAAACATTATGCAGTGATAAGAAAGCTGGAAATGATAGTGTTACTCTTGTACGTGTAAAGGAACTTGGAAGTGCACAATTAGTGGAAACACCACTTACGCAAGTGCGTGAAATATTGAGAGGTCAAGTATGAAAAATACATTCGGAAATTTATTACAAGTGACAATCTTCGGAGAAAGTCATGGAGAAAGTATTGGTGCAGTGATTGATGGACTAGCACCTGGTATCAAATTAGATATGGATTTTATAGAAGCACAGATGGAGAAGAGAAAAGCGAAGGGTCGTATTTCTACACAACGTAAAGAAGGCGATGAACTTCATATTGTGAGTGGATACTTCAATGGGTATACAACAGGTACACCACTTACTATTCTCATCCATAACACAAATACTAAAAGTCATGATTATGAAAAGACAAAACATAGAGTTCGTCCATCGCATGCGGATTATACAGCAGATGAAAAATATCAAGGCTATCAAGATTATCGTGGTGGAGGACATTTTAGTGGAAGAATTACTGCCCCACTTGTGGCAGCAGGAGCGATTGCTTTACAAGTATTAAAAGAAAAAGGAATTGAAATAGGCTCCCACATATTACAATGCAAGGATATTTATGATCGACCTTTTGATAGTACACATTTATTAGAAGATCTTGAGAATGTGAATGAAAAAGAGTTCCCTGTTCTTGATGATGAAAAAGCAGTGCAGATGAAAGAAATGATTACAGAAGTTGCGCAAGAAGGGGATAGTATTGGCGGTATATTGGAAAGTTGTATTTTGAATATGCCAACGGGTGTAGGAGAACCTTTCTTTGATTCTATCGAAAGTAGATTATCTCATTTGTTGTTTAGTGTTCCTGCCTTAAAAGGTGTGGAATTTGGATTAGGTTTTGGGTTTGCGAACTGCTTGGGTAGTGAAGCAAACGATGCGCTCACGTATACAAATAAAGTAGAAACTAAAACAAATAACAATGGTGGTATCAATGGAGGCATTAGCAATGGAATGCCAATTATGATACGTAGTGTAATCAAACCAACACCATCTATTTATAAAGAACAAGATACCATTGATTTAAAGAGCCATGAAGCTGTGAAGCTTGTTATTGAAGGACGTCATGATCCTGCCATTATCCACCGTGCAAGAGTTGTGGTAGATAGTGTACTAGCAATTGGTATTTTAGATTTAATGATGGAAGCAGAAGCAACCAAATCGATGCATAAGAAATAAAAACTATATAAGGAGGAACTGTTATGATTATCACAATGAAAAAAGATGCGACAAGACAAGATATAGAAAGTGTCATGAAGCAATTAAAAGAAAAAGGATTACAAATACATGAAAGTATCGGAGAAAATTACAATGTGTTTGGTGTTGTTGGGGATACTTCTCAAGTAGATCCAAAACGTATTGAGGCAAACCCTCATGTGGATAGCGTTGTACGTGTATCCTCTCCATACAAAAAGGCAAGTCGTATGTTTCATCCAGAAGATACCATAGTGGATGTAAATGGTATACGTATTGGTGGAAAAGAGAAACTCGTTGTGATTGGTGGTCCATGTTCTGTAGAAGGAAAAGATATGATTGTACATCTGGCGAAGGAAGTAAAAGAAGCAGGTGGCGTAATGCTTCGTGGAGGTGCGTATAAACCTCGTACAAGTCCTTATGCGTTTCAAGGGATGGGAAGTGAAGGAATTCAAGCCATGGTTGAAGCTCGTAAAGAGAGTGGACTTCCTATTGTTAGTGAACTTATGAGCGCTGATAAATTAGAGGAGTTTGTTGAACACGTGGATGTTATTCAAATTGGTGCACGTAACATGCAGAACTTTGATTTATTAAAGGCTGTTGGGAAAACCAATAAGCCTGTGTTATTAAAAAGAGGATTAGCGAATACAATTGAAGAGTGGATTATGTCCGCTGAATATATTATGTCTGAGGGAAATGAGAATGTTATCTTGTGTGAACGAGGCATTCGTACCTTTGAACCATATACAAGAAACACCTTAGATTTAAGTGTAATTCCTTTGATTAAGAAGAAAACGCATTTACCTATTATCATTGATCCAAGTCATGCGACAGGAGATTGGGAATTGGTTGAAGCTGCATCCTTGGCTGCGATTGCGGCTGGTGCGGATGGATTGATTATTGAAGTTCATGATTGTCCACAATGTGCATGGAGTGATGGAGCACAATCTTTAAAACCAGATAACTTTAAAGAAGTTATTCGAAAAGGAAAGGCAATCGCTAACGTTATCGGGAGGGATATGTAATGAAAGCAAAGGTATCCCCTTCTATATGTAATGGAAGTGTTCATATACCTCCAAGTAAATCGATGTCTCACCGTGCCATTATATGCGCTGCCCTTGCACAAGGAAAAAGCACGATTACAAACGTTGCATTCTCACAAGATATCTTAACTACAATCGAAGGGATGCGTAATCTAGGTGCACAAATTACTGTAGAAAAAGATAGTGTTACCATCGAAGGAATCAAAGATTTCCAACATTTAGCAAAGAAAGAAATCTTTTGCCTCGAATCTGGTTCTACGTTACGTTTCTTTATTCCCATCTTTTCTTTATGTAATCAAGAGGTTATCTTTACTGGACAAGGTCGTTTACTACAACGTCCTCAAAAGGTATATGAAGATATCTTCCATGAACAAGGATTGGATTTTGTACAAAGTGAAGATGGCATTCATATTCATCAATCCCTACAAGCAGGAAGCTATACAATGAAAGGGGATGTAAGTTCCCAATTCATTAGTGGTTTATTGTTTGTATTACCACTACTTAAAGAAGACTCTACACTTCACATTCTTCCACCTTTCGAATCTAAATCTTATGTAGATTTAACATTGCAGATGATGGCACTATATGGCGTTCATGCATCTTTTATGGATGAACATACCCTTCATATTCCAGGTAATCAAACGTATGTAGCTCATGATTATGAAATTGAAGGAGATTATTCACAATTGGCATTCTTTGCTGTACTTGCGGCTTTGAATCATGATTTAACCATTACAGGTGTACATCATGATTCTAAACAAGGCGATAAACAAATCTTATCAATCTTAAAAGATTTCCAAATACAAGTGGATGAAATAGAACGTGGTTATCATATTCATAAAGGCAATCCGATAGCACATGAAATCAATTTAGAAAATTGTCCTGACTTAGGACCAATTCTATGTGTCCTTGCGATGTATTCACAAGGAGAAACACACATTTATAATGCGGGAAGATTACGAATCAAAGAGAGTGATCGCATTGAGGCAATGCAACAAGAACTTCATAAGTTCAATGTAGATATGCGTTCCACTGAAGATGAAATCTTCATTACAGGGAAACAACAATATACTTGTAGCAAAGAATTACAGGGACATAATGATCACCGCATTGTTATGGCATTGAGTATAGCAACCACCTGTAGTCAATCTACCACTACCATCGATGATGCACAAGCAATCAACAAGAGCTATCCTGCTTTCTTTGAAGATTTGCTAGGTGTGAATGGAAAGGTGGAAATGCTATGATTCAGAAAGATACACGTTTTTTAATCGTAGGTCTAGGTCTTATTGGTGGTAGTTATGCCATGGGGCTAAAAAAGAATGGTTATCATGTAGATGCGATTGAAATCAATCAACTTAGTATTGATTTTGCGATGAAACATAATATAATAGATAACGGCTCCACCTTTGATTTAGATTTGATTTCAGAAGCTGACTTCATCATATCAGGACTCTATCCAAACGCAATGATTGAATGGATTTCAACATACCAAAAGTATATGAAACCGAATGCGTTTATTACGGATGTAAGTGGTGTAAAAAGCAGCGTTGTTTACCGAGTACAAGAGTTGCTAAGAGAAGATCTTGAATTTCTAGGTTCTCATCCTATGGCTGGTAAAGAGGTTAGTGGTGTAAAATTTGCGGATGACGCAATCTTCAATATTGCGAACTTTATCATTACACCAACGGATAAGAATACGAAAGAAGCTATTGAAACCTTACGTTCCTTTGCGTCCATATTAGGATTCTCTAATATCACTGTATTAACTCCAGAAAAGCATGATGAAATGATTGGATTTGTATCACAACTTACACATGCGATTGCGGTTTCTTTAATGAATACGAATGACAATACGCATTTAGTAGAGTATACTGGAGATAGCTTCCGTGATCTAACACGCATTGCGAAAATCAATGAAAATTTATGGAGCGAACTATTTTTCTTGAACAAAGATATATTGATTCAAGAAATCGATGATTTCGTAGGTGAAATCAATCATTTAAAAGAAACACTGATTAACAATGACAGTGATTCTTTGAAGAAACTGTTTATTCAGTCTACATCACGCAGAAAACTGTTTGATAGATAAGGGGGAAATTTTATGTATTGTAGATATTGTGGAAAAGAACTTGATGAAAAAGCGGTAATGTGTCCAGGTTGTGGAAAGATGTTGGATGAGTCACTATTACCAAAAAAACCAAAACACGAAACAGAAAGTTATGTATGTAACGCTACAGCAGGTGCACTACTTGCGCTGATTGGTTCAGAATTAGGAGTTATCTTATGCATGGTACCATTCATGGTTGCTATCTTAGTTAGTGACATGTCAACTTCCTATTATGGAATGTATGACATTGAAAATAGTATGAGTATGACAACCTTTACCAACGTTGCATCGATTGTGGCAACTGTAGGGGCAACTCTATTTGTAGTGTATTTGTTTAAAAAATCTTTAAAGATTACAATTCCTACCTTAAAGAAAAATCCATTTAGTTTCGGCAAGATTTTGTATTATACGGGTATTGGAATGGGCCTATCTAGTATCGCAAGCTTCTTAGTATATTTCTTGAATTTATTATTAAATAATGTTGGTATCACCTTAACAACACCAGACTTTTCTTTACAGTATGATTTGTTAAATAACATTTTAATGTTTATTATGGTCTGCATTGTAGCACCAATCTTTGAAGAGTTGTTATATCGTGGTTTAATTTTAACCGCATTAAAGCGTTTTGGAAATATGTTCGCGATTATTATTACATCGATACTATTTGCACTTGCGCATGGCAATATCCCACAAACAATTCCAACATTCTTTATATCTCTTGTATTATGTTACGTTGTATTGCGCAGCAATTCATTATTGCCTGCCATCCTTATTCACTTTATAAATAATGCGATCAGTATGGTCGCAACTATTTATATGGATAATGATATAGTATCTAATGGGTTTATAATTTTTGAAATTGCACTTATCCTATTTGCATGTATTGCATTGTTCCTAAAAAGAGAGAAGATCGCATCCTATATTAAAAAACATAAAGGTGCTTCTCTACTCTCCTATTTCAAACATATAACGCCAATTATTTATGTTGTTATTTATCTTCTTATTATTGGCCTTAGTGTATCTCTTGTGAACTTAGCAAATAATGTAAATTATATTTGATGATACACCCCAAGAGCATCTAATTCTAATTTCAAATCAGCATCCGACGTATTCTCTAGAACTCGTTGGATGTTTTTTTGATCACTTTTTTGATAAAAAGCAATTGCTTCTTCTCTTGTATTGGTACTTTTTGCCTTACGATCAATCAATCTTTTTTCAAGTACATGTTCATTTGCTTGGATATAAACAGAGTAATCACAGTACTGTTTCAATTCTTTCCATCCATTTTCTTCCAACAACAAATAATTTCCTTCAATCAACACAATATCCTTATGGATATGAATCGCATGTTCCTTAGGATTATGAATACTACGATCATATTCTGGCCAATCTATATCTTTTGCCTTTGTTTCTATAATATAATTTCTAAGTTTCCCCAAATCAAAACTTTCAGGACACCCTTTCACTTCTCTTAATAATTTCCCTTTGATAAAATGGAAATCCAAATATTCATTGGGATAATGGAATCCATCCATACCAACATATTGCATATTATCATATCCCAGTTCTTTCGCAAGATCACATAAGAAGGTTACTAGTGTTGATTTCCCACACGCTGGTGGTGCCGCGAAGAACACCAATATTCTTTGTTGTTTTTGTTGTTGGAGTTCTACCAATTGTGTAATTAGGGGTTGAAAAATAGTTTCTACATTTTCTTTTGTATACTTAGCACTAACTTGATATCCATTAATGATGTAATCTTTTTGTATCCATTCCATTATTCTCACCTTTTTTTCGTTTTTCTTACGCATGTTACTAGAGCTTTCTCTCATAATAGATTATAATAAGTCAGAACGTTTATGTAAAGAAGAAGGAGGATGTAACATGAATATAATGAAAAAATTTATAAGTTATTATAAACCCTATAAGCTTATATTTTTCCTTGATATGCTTTGTGCACTTGTAATCAGTGTCATTGATTTAGCTTTTCCACAGATTTTAAATTACTTAAATAGGACCTTGTACCTAGATACAAAAGAAGCCATATATAGCGGTTTGCTACTATTAGCGGGTGGACTTGGAATTATGTATATCATTCGCTCCATTGCTCGTTACTATGTATCTGCACAGGGTCATATTATGGGAGCACGTATGGAAAGTGATATGCGACAAGATCTATTTGACCAATTTGAACGCCTTTCCTTTTCTTACTATGATAAAAATAACACAGGAGAAATGATGAGTAAACTGGTATCTGATTTATTTGATATATCAGAACTAGCACACCATGGTCCTGAAAATGTTTTTATATCTTTATTAAAAATTATCGGTTCCTTTAGTTTGTTATGTATGATCAATATCCCACTTACCATTCTATTGGTTATTGTTACTGTATTAATGCTAGTATTTTCTTTGGTTCAAAACAAAAAGATGCAATCTACATTTATGGATAATCGTAAAAAGATTGCGGGTGTTAACGCTCGCTTACAAGATAGCTTAGCTGGTATTCGTGTTGTTAAATCATTTGCGAATGAAGATGTAGAACGTGATAAATTCTTCCATAGCAATCAACAGTTTTTAAAATCGAAAGAAAACAATTACTATCGTATGGGATTATTTTATGCAGGAAATAACTTCTTTCAAGGGATGTTGTTTTTAACCTTATTGGTTGCGGGTGGATATTTCATTGCGAACGGAACATTAAGCGCGATTGAATTAGCGACGTATGCATTATATATAAACATCTTTGTTGCGCCTGTAGAAGTATTGGTAGAATTTACAGAGATGTTTCAAAAAGGATTCTCTGGATTCAAACGTTTCCTTGAAGTCGTGGAAACAGAACCCGATATTTATGATCAACCAAATGCAAAAGATATTAAAGATGTAAAAGGAGTTATTGATTATAAAGATGTATGCTTCTCTTACAACAATGATGAAACCGTACTAGACCATGTAGATATTCACATTGAAGCTGGGAAATCCATTGCCTTAGTTGGTCCAAGTGGTGGTGGTAAAACAACCATATGTTCTCTATTACCTAGATTCTACGATGTAACAAGTGGTAGCATCCAAATTGATGGGCAAGATATTCGTGATTTAACGTTAAAGAGTCTACGAAATGCCATTGGTATCGTTCAACAGGATGTGTATTTATTCACGGGTTCTATAAAAGATAACATTGCGTATGGAAGACCTGGGGCAAGCGACGAAGAAATCGTAGATGCTGCTAGAAAAGCAAATATCCATGATTTTGTAATGTCTTTGCCAGATGGATATGACACCTTTGTAGGAGAACGTGGAACACGTTTATCTGGTGGTCAAAAACAACGTATATCCATTGCACGTGTCTTCCTAAAAGACCCTAAAATCCTTATCCTAGATGAGGCAACTAGTGCATTAGATAATGAGAGTGAACGTCACATTCAAAAGAGTTTGGAAGAACTAGCAAAGAATCGTACATCCATTACTATCGCACACCGTTTATCCACAATACGTAACGCGGATGAAATCATCGTCATTAATGAGAATGGTTTGGAAGAGCGTGGAACACATAATGAATTGTTAGCGAAGGGTGGCGTATATGCGAATTACTATCGTTTACAATTTGAAGGCTTAGACTTTGATCAAGAAACAACAGAAAACTTACATACTAAAGAGTAAGGAAGCGTGATGCTTCCTTTTTTATATAAAAAGAGGCTATAACCTCATCGATAAAATTGATATTCATCAACCTATCAACTAAGTTATAAGCCTAGTTTTTGATTTCGTTCATCATATGTTGATATGACAACTTCATTTCTTTTTAATGATTCCTGTACATCAATAATTCTTTGATTCTTACTTCCTTTGAATACGAGTCTATAATCTTTTAATTCTTCTATAAATTTACCATCTACTAAAATATCCAAATAAGATAATAACTCTTTTTTCTGTGCATCCTTTATCAAATCTTCAAATAAGAATCCACTATACGCCCAAATCGAATACTTCTTTTCTTTTGCGACATTTGCTAGTGGCAATAGATTCTCTGCTTGTAGAAATGGCTCTCCTCCTGAGAAGGTGATTCCTGTTTGTAGATTCGCTTCTTGAATTTGCTCAACAAGTTCATCTACATGATATACTTCTCCACCAAAGGCATCCCACGTTTGTTGATTATGACAATTCTTACATTGATGAATACAGCCTTGTGTCCATACAACAATACGCACACCAGGTCCATCTACAATGCTATCAAACTGTAGGGGTGAAGCTAGGCGAAGCTGATTAACCATGTTTTACACGATCTCTCTCTTCGCTTGCTTTACCATTATTGAAACGATCTACTGTACCAACTAAATATCCTGTGATGCGACGAATTTTTTCAAACTTGTATTCACCTTTTGTTTCATCACGTCCACATTTTGGACAAATATGCCCTTCAATGACACCGCTATATCCACAACAAGGGTCACGGTCTACTGGATGGTTAATACTTCCATAACCAATACCAGCTTCTTTCATACAACGTACGATAGATTCAAATGCTTCTAAGTTATTAGATGGGTCTCCATCCACTTCCACATAAGAGATATGTCCACCATTTGTAAATTCATGATAAGGAGCTTCTTTCTGAATCTTCTTGAAGGCTGTAATATGATAGTATACAGGCACGTGGAAACTATTTGTATAATAATCACGGTCTGTAACACCTGGAATAATTCCATAAATTTTCTTATCAATACGTGTAAATCTTCCAGATAATCCTTCTGCAGGAGTAGCAATAAGGGAAATATTTAATTTATACTTCTCTGTTGCGTCATCACAAATCTCACGCATATGTTGAATAATTTTAAGACCTAATTTTTGAGCACGTTCACTTTCTCCGTGATGTTCTCCAATCAATGCTTTCAAACACTCAGCTAAACCAATGAAACCAATGGTTAAGGTTCCTTGTTTTACTAATTCTTCAAGTGTATCTTCCCATCCAAGTTTTTCAGAACCGATCCAAACTCCTTGTCCCATTAAGAATGGGAAGTTCTTCACTTTTCTCTTTCCTTGAATTTCCATACGTTCTAATAACTGTTGAATAATAATTTGCATCTTTTCATCTAATTCATTAAAGAATGCACCTTCATTGAATTCACCATTGATCGCAACTCCATGTTTGATTCCAATACGTGGAAGATTCAATGATGTAAAAGAGTTGTTTCCTCTTCCAGTCGCTACTTCAGGACCATTTACATTTCCCATTACACGAGTTCTACAACCCATGTATGTTGTTTCTGTTTCAGGCTGTCCTTGTTTATAATATTGCAAATTGAATGGCGCATCCATGAAACTAAAGTTAGGGAATAAACGTTTTGCGGATACACGCATTGCTAATTTAAATAAATCGTAGTTTGGATCTTCTGGATTATAGTTAATTCCTTCTTTTACTTTAAAGATAAGGATTGGGAATATTGGAGTTTCTCCATTCCCAAGACCTGCTTCTTGTGAAAGCATAAGTTTTTCTGAAATCAATCTTCCTTCAGGTGTCATATCTGTACCAAAGTTGATACTTGAGAAAGGAACCTGTGCACCAGCACGTGAATGCATGGTATTTAAATTATGTACGAATGCTTCCATTGCTTGATATGTTTTACGATCTGTCGCTTTCGTTGCTTCTTTATAACTAAATGCATTTACCATAGAAATCTGATCATCATTCAATTGATATTCTTTCTTCATCATATCATTCAATGCAATAACGAAGTCTTCATCAATGATCATAGTTGCAGTTTTTCCTGTTTGTTCTTCTACTTCCATGAAGTTTGCTTTTACATCAACAACAAGGTCTACAATCAATTCTAAAGCACGATTCATATTATTCATATATTCTTTACGGAAAGTCTTCGCAACACCTGGAGCAAGGTAATAATCAAATGCAGGGATACTTTGTCCCCCATGTTGATCATTTTGATTACTCTGAATAGCAATCGCTGCTAAAGCACCATAACTCGTAATATCTTTTGGTTCTCTTAAATGACCGTGTCCTGTAGAGAAACCATTTTTAAATAATTTATCTAAATCAATTTGGCAACAAGTCAAAGTCCCCATATTCATAAAGTCCATATCATGAATATGAATGTCCCCATTTTCATGCAACTGTGCATGTTGAGGGTTCATTAATTGTGACATACAGAATTCCTTAGAAACAGCACTTCCGTATTGTAACATGGTTCCCATCGCTGTATTTCCATCGATGTTCGCATTTTCACGTTTAATATCTGCTTCATTACTATCCGCAAATGTAATCTCTTCGATAGATTTCATCAAACGAGATTTCATGCTACGAATTCTAGTACGTTCTGCACGATATAAAATATATGCCTCACTTGTTCTAGCGTGACCGTTTTCAATCAAAACCTTAACAACGGCATCTTGTACTTCTTCTACCGTTGGAATTGTATTCTGGTACATGTTGTTCAACAAACCTACCGCTTGTTCTGTCAACATTTCTGCTGTTGCATAATCTGCAGCAGTCCCCACTTCTTGTGCTACATGTGATGCTGCCAAAAAAATTGCCCTTGTAATTTTTTCTGGAGAGAAATGAATTTCACGTCCATCTCTTTTCTTAATAACTGTAATCATAATGTCTTCTCCTCCTTGTTCAATAGAAATACGGTAAAACATAAAAAAAACAAAAGCTTTTATATACGCATTTCTTTTACATCAGCTTTTTATAGAAAGGATGCATTTCCATTCTATATCCATAGAACTTGGATTTCATCCACAAACTGAGCTTCTTCGTACTATTATACAGTAAAATAAACAATTTTGGCATTGTAAATAAAAAAAATTCAGTTACATTTTTTATGAAACAATTTACCGTTATAATTTCACTATTTATACCCTAAATAGTCACAGAATCTTAATTAAAACACTATTACAAGAATATTCAGAATTCATTAAATTCTGAATAAAAACCTTAAGTTGCCACTTTTGTGGATTCTTAAGGTCGTTTTGAATATCAAATATGTTCTAATTCCATTTTTTTATCTTTATTTTCTTTCAAATGTATATTTAGCAAAATACGGAAGTGTTATATCGTATTTATCAAAAGTTAACAATATCAATCGATCATAAGAAATAGGATACCCTTCTTTATCTAATACAACAACTAGCTCTGCAGATTTTATTTCATCATTGAATGCAGGCTTTAAATATACATCTTTACACACGTCATCTTTGCACTGCTGCGCTAGAGAAGCTAAAGGATCATCTTTATTTGCTTCTACGGTCGTATCTATAACGTTATATGCTCCCTTACCTGTCATTAACTCATTATACAAATCAGATTCATAAAATGTTTTATATTTAGATGTGTTCTTATTAAATTTGAATGTAACAATTGTGGTATCATCTTTTTCCTCTATAGAGCCATCAAAATATTCATCATTCAAAAACCGATAATCTGTTTTCCCACGTTTTCCAAAGTCAGGTCGATCACTCATTTTAAAATTTTCTAAGAAGTTTAGATAATAATTGTCTCCTATATCCTCTATTGATTTCGTTTCTTCAACTACTTCTCCATCATACGATGTGTTTGTAAACACTACATTTTTTTCATCTATCTTAATCAAAGAGGGTTTGAACTGATAAAGTATATCTTTGATATAAATCTTTTTTAGATTATCCACTGTAGGCTCATTATGACCAAATGTTTCATCTGCATTCTTTATATAACTCTCTCCAAAATTATCCTCAAAATATTTATCACCTTTTTTATCTGAAAGATTGATACTAAGATTATCCATGAAACCATATGTTTCAAATGAACCTGTATCTCCTTTTAAATCACCTACATCATAATACTGTTCATAAGACCCTTTAAGCATGTTATATTCACTATCTATATCTATATGTGCAATCTCTTGTGTTACTCCATCAACATGAACAGTTTTATCTATATTAATCAGTTTTTCGAATCCTTCATTCACAAGATTCCAAGCGTTGGAAGTTTCATTTTCAGAATTTTCATCTGTTCCTTTGCCAGAACTACTTAAATTCCCTTTGTTCGCACTTGAACATCCGCAAAGCACTACCAATCCAAGACAAAATAATATATTTATCTTTCTCATGCTACTTCTCCTCGTTTTATATCTCTCAGCATTATCCTGTAACCGTATAACCTTTCCCTAGTAAATTCGCTACCATTTGTTCTCGTGTAATTGTCCCCTCTGCAACTTGTTGTAATTGCGCATATACAAAATCACTATCTACCGTGCTCGTAGATGCAAAACTTACACTTGTCGAACCATTATACGTATAAGTATAAGTTGCGTTTCCTTGACCAAAGTCAATATCTCCCCATGGGTCATCCACTTCCGGACTATCTCCACTACCACTGTTGCCACCTGGATTATTGGTAGATGGATTTTGATTTGTGGGAGGCTTAGTTTCTGGCCATATAACATTCCCATTGCTATCCGTTCCATGTCCATAAACTTTCATCGATACATCTGACCAAGTCATAGGTGCAACGCGAAAATATCTAGGTCCACTCCCTAAATACACCGTACTTACTACGACATTTGCTCCATTATAACCACCATGTACTGCCTTTCCATTTCCTGCATAAACCGCGACGTGCATAGAACCATATCCACCATTATCATAAAGGATTAAGTCACCTGGAACTGCTTGTCCTTCGGAAATATATGATCCTATAGCTGGCATTTGATAAACGCCTATGTTGTATACACCATTATGTCGAAAAATTGATTCAGGAGTTCCTGTTAAATATCCTCCATTCACCAAAGCCATAGTAGCTAATTCATCACACATCATATGAGAACCAACATAATTTAAAGCAGCTTGCAAAACAGGGCTTCCTTGAGAGCTAACTGCACCTCCTGTAACAATATTATTCTCAAACTTCTGTTGGCTTTGTACATCATCTGTTGGAAGACTTGTTTCTTCTTCTTTCTTAGGTTCTGCCTTAGCTTCTTCGTTTGTTTTATTAGTAATTGTGTACGATGTTGCTTTCCCCATTTTGGTACCATCAACACCAACCGCAAGCTTACTCTCTGATACTTTTTCTCCTTCTTTTACTACTTTCAAAGCATAGCTTATTTCAGTAATGTTATAACTTTTATCAATTGTACAAACTTCAACTACATAAGTACCTTCCTTTTCAACGTTAACATCGCTTGTTACAAGAGTATACCCATTTCTTGCTCTAGTGTTTTTATATTCTTCTAAAGATTCATTCGTAGTGAATATCTGTTTTTCTGCCTTGTTCTTTAAATCTTTTAACGTTTTTATTTCTTTTTCATAAACTTCTTTAGTTACAATATCAATCTCTTTATATTCACCATCCACTTTATCCTCTATCTTATCGATATTTCCAATCACATTAAACGACGCCTTAAAAGGTATTTCATAAGTCTTATTTTCATTCTGTAACAGCTTAATAGTAGCTTTTTCACTATCTTTTACTGTTAATTTTCTATTCTCTTTGCGTTCTTTTTTATCCTTATCGACAATAACCGCATTTACATCATAAATACCTATGATTTTTGAGTCTATCGTTAATAGAGAAGAAATTGTTTCTCCCTTGTTTAACTTGAAATAACTTTCTAGTTTTACATTTTCACCATAAGATATATCGGTTGATTCCTTTTGGTTCCCAGTACATGCACTTAAACATAAACTGCCTATTAAAACTATACTAACAATTTTTTTCACGCTATACACTCCGTTTCAATTATATTGCCTTATCCAAATTCCGAAGTTTTTCAAATCCCTCATTTTAAACTTTATTTCACTTTCAACAGTTTGAAATAACTATTAATTTCCTTAATCGTGAACAGTCAATAAATAATAAATTTTATAATAATGTAAGAAACTATAAAATCTAATACTCTATTACAACTTTACCAGTCCCTTTATCTAACAAGCAATGCTTATCTCCTTTTTGAGCAACTAGATAATCATCATAAAAAGTAGATATATAATCATAGATTGGTTCTACAACCGCCTTTCCATCACGGTTCATTAGTCCATGCAAATATCCTTCATTCTTCTTTATATAAATGTCATAAAGGTCTTCTGAAGCTTCATAATAGCTAATCGTACCTTTAAACTCATTCTTTTTCTTTCCCGTCTTATCATATAAAGTTGAATTCACCGTTTGGTAAACATCGTTTTTATCAGGTTCTCTTACTTCTACTACATAGTCCGAATTATTCTTCAAATTTGGTTCATTTATTAAAACAACGTCAGTGAAATAAGAGTTTTCATTGATATTCCCAATTTTAAAAATGTTTATCATCATATTTTCATCTTCTTTAAATGGTCCAATAACAGTATCCCCTTCTTCATTTATCATTGCAACTTCTATGCTATCCGATACACCATATCTTAAATATGCATTACCTAATTCATCAAAAGCTCCTAAAGTCAAGATATGCTCTTTATTTTTCAAACCTTTAATTTCAACTTTATTACCTTTTGAATCAACATAATAACTTTCATCATCCTTCACCACAGAAATAAGACCATTATCAGAAATTCTCACAACATCTATTGTGTCATCGGATAACATAACATTCCCTTTTAAATCATAGACTGTATCTTTTTCATCTAAGGTCGCAATATACCCGTTATGGTCTCCACGAATAGAATCATATTTTGTCTCTATAATTTGTTTTCCGCTCTTATCTAATACACCATATTTCTCACCTTTGTTAACAAAGTAACTTTGTGTATATCCATTATAGGTTACATAAAATTGTTCATTCCCCGTGTCTAATTTATTTGTACTATTATATTCCATCGGGATGATGACTTCACCTTCCAAACTAAAAATTCCAGCTTTGCCATCTTTCTCTGCATAAACGGATAAATACTTAGTTCCATTTGTTTCTTTATCGTATTCACGAATAAAAAGCAAACATGAATACTCTGGTTTTAAAATTTCTTTTTCAGATTCATCAATCAAACCAAATTTTCCATTTAAACGATAATCTGCTTCCTTTATATCTTTCCCAACGATTGCACTACCTTTACCACTATCCCAAACAGATCCATAGTTAAGAGATTTAACTTTTTTTCCATCTAAGTTAAATACAGTAGTTGTTTTATAATCAGAAGCATATAGTTTGTCTTTGGTATCGTTCATACCTATTGAAGAGTATTTAAAAGGCAAGATTTCCTTCTCATCTATATCAATCACACCATATTTCCCGTCTTTTTGTGCAATAAATAAATCAGCTGATGACAAATACCCTAAATAATCATACTTAAAAGGAATCACTTGTTTCTTATCAAAACTCATGAGCCCATATTTATTATCTTTTGAATTTACAACATACTTATCTTTAACTGCTATATTAAGTTTATTACTACTTACACTTGTACTACTACTCCCTCCTTCACTTGAACAACCTACTAACATTGAAATTCCCATTGCCACTGATAAACCTAAAACAAATATTTTCAAACTTTTCCTTTTCATTAGAACACCCTCCTGTGCTATACATTATAAATTATAGATTTATATACTATAAAATTCTATTTATCACGCATACATAACACATAAGATGTAATATTTGGAATCATTTATCATTCATGACAAATAAAGGTGCTCGCTTCTAAAGTATCTAATTGGTTTAAAATTTCATGTCTTAGATAACTAATCTCTTCATCGTGTTCTTTCAATTCAATATATTTCTCTAATGATTCTTCGTACTGTTCTACAAAATATGCAACATTCTTTTTATATTTATATTCCATATATATACGTTTCATAATTATCTTAAGTACTAGATAAGAGAGTAATGCGCCTATAACGGGCAATATCAACCGTTCTGTAGTAACCTTTAAATACACTCCATAACTAACAGTTAGCATGACAGAAGATTGAAGAGCAGAAAGACACGCAACCAAAACTGCTAACTTAAAACTAATTTGAAAAGTTTTCTTTTTTAACACATTAGCTGCTACCACAACAACCATAGAAAACATAAAGGTAAAATACATCTGAAGAATAATATTAAATATATAAGAATCACTATGAAATGCATTAGGACCAATTGTAACTATTACAGAAAATGAAATTACTAACTCATATATCATTTCCAAATTTAATAACAACATGACGTATAGTATGATCTTAGATAACTTCTCTACAGACATGACTTTAAACAATGCTGTGGTAAATATTACATCTATCCCTATTTTCAAAAAAAAGTTATCAAATATAACATTCGTAAGCGTTTGGTTTAAAGCAGAAACAGCAATAAGTGCTATAATTCTATGTTTGAGATCATTATGTTTTAATTCGAGCGTAGAAGTAAAGAAGTAGATACGCGCGATATTTTGTATAACATAAAAAAATTGTGCGATATACACATAGTTTTCACTTGCCATATGCTTTATCCTCCTTTATTCGAAGCACTGCCTTTATTATTACCTTCGTACCTTGATCTTCGATATATAAATTCCCTTTGTTTTTCTTACATGTATTTTGTATTATTGAAATACCTAGCCCGTGATTCTCTTTATCCATCTTGCTTGTTCCATGTTTCTTTACAACGATGGTTTGATTTATTGGCTTTGCATTTTCAACTTTTATAATTAAATAGTTCGCTTGTACTTTTGTATGTACATGAACAAAACGAGATTTTACATCTACATTTTTATTCGCATCAATTGCATTATCCAATAGATTCGTAAATACGCACATCAAATCAATAGGTTCTATTCCAATGATTTCAGGTATAAGCGCTGTCACATGAAAAGGCACTCTTCGCGATTCTGCTAAAAGAGCCTTATTATATAAGATTGCATCAATCGTTTTATTATGGCAGTTTGATAATTTATTCATTCCTTTAAAACTTAGTATAAGATGATTCAAATATTCCTTTTTTTCTTCCTCTGTTTTCTTTAACAATGTACTGTCTTGCATAGCTCTAGTTAGAATCGCATCTTTTAACTTAAGTAGATTTTCTTCATTTTGTTTCATCGCAAGAAAATGTTCATCAACCAATTCTCTTTGTTTTATATACGCTTGCTGTTGTGCATCTTCTTGTGCCTTAAATAAAATACCTTTCACTATTTTATAAAGAAGAAAATAGGATAAAAAACTAAGCGATAAGATGACAACATAGTAAATCGATGTTCCTATAAGTGACTTTATATAGTAATTAAAAACAAGTAAAAACAAAAGCATTAGAACTTGTATGATTGTTAACAAGCGAAGCATCCGCCTCTCAAGTATAAAAGAATTCATTTAATATAACTCCATTCTAGACCAGTTCTATGATATATGTTTCAAATTTTTCTTTTACCTGATTACTATATGCTCTACTAATAGGAACAGTATTATTATTTTTTAACACACATACATTTCTACTTAGTTTCTGTATTTTTTTAAAATTTATAATATAACTATTGTGGCATCTTTGAAAATAAGGTGGTAATTGCTTAATAATAGAGTCAAACTTCAATGCCGTTTTCTTTACATCATCTTCTAATACAATGTATGTAACACGTAATTTTCTCTCAAAATATATAATATCTTCTAAATGAAAAACCACTCTGCTTCCGTTTTGGTGAATAGAAAGCAATTCCCTATTTTTATTTTGTTGATCAATTGCCTTTTGTAATGCAAACTCTATACGAGTTTGCAACTCGGACTTCAACACAAAAAAACAGTGATCTACATTATAAATATCTGTTACTAAATTCAAATAAGCCGTTATAAATATGATACTTGCTCTTGAATTTACTGAATTTATCCTTTTCGCAATTTCTATTCCATCCATTCCATCAAGCATAATATCCAATATAAATATACATGATTTAGGAAACTTCGATAAATCTTTTAATAAAGCTTCCCCATTTGTATATGAAATAATCTCAATCTCTTCATGATTTATTTGCTTCACAAGAACTTCTAGTTTTTGTAACTGTTCTTTATTATCATCACATAGTACAATTTGATACATACAAATCCCTCCCCTTTGATTCTATCTTGTCCTTTTCATTTTACTAGATTTTGATATCTATGAATAATATATTGTCATATTTAACACGTATTTTGTCATATTTGACAATCATAAATGTATACCTTTCGATACTTTGAAAAAATGATATTTTCATTTGAAAAAGAAAAAAAATATCATAAAAAAAAGATATATTCTTTAAAAAACAATATATCTTTAAATGTATACATTTAGAGATAGGCTTCTAACTCTATATATACTATATCATAATACTCACTAAAGAATGAACACTTTCTCTTCGCAATCCTTTTGAAATCCAACATTAACTAAATTGTTACGAATTGCAAAATTATGAACATCGATATCTCCAATTAGCTTATCTATTTTGGCATGATGTGCAATATCTATCGCTTTATTTAATAACAAGCTACTATAATGATGCCCTTGTTCCTCAGGTATAACTCCAATATAGGTGATACCCGCAACACCTTCCACCAGCTCATTGATTGCGATGAATCCAACAGGAACATCCTGTACCAATAAGATTTGGAAAAATTTATTACTGTCCTTATCTTCTAGGATTTCTTTTAATGTACTTTCAACACCTTCCTGTAATCCTAAATCTTTGTACTCTTTTTGAAGAAGTATATCTAGTGTGGTGGAACTTGCTTTGATCATGAGTTCTAATACATCTTTATATTCCATATCCATCGCGCTTGTAAATGTATAACCAGAGGTATCCTTGCTTATCGGTTTGATTGTGTAACTCTCCCTTTCTATGCATAAATTTGCATAGCTTTGGCAAGCCATATATATTTTTTCATAATGTATCTTATCTGTATATAAGTCTAAGCGCCACTCCACATTTCTAGGTAATTGTACGAATACATCGCTTAAGAAACTATCGACTTCCTCTTGAGGTATATCTTCTACTGTGAAATGTGCTAGATAGTGCATTTCTTCGAAGATTATCAATCTACATACTACCTTTTCATCCTGAACTTTAACAAAGCATTTTTCCAATGGAAATCCTTCTTTTATTTCTTGTCTTAAGGACTCATTTTGTGCATCACTACTTGATGGCATAGAAACCATCGATTCTACAAATTCTTTACTACATGTTGTTGTTTTCATTGTTTATGATCCTTTCCATTTATGTTTGTTGCATAGGGAAAGAAAAAGCATCCCAAAGAAGGGATGCTAAACACACTGTTAGATTATATTAAACAGGCGTTTCGTATCTTTCCTTTGTTTTATTATTAGGTTTTTCATACAAACCACCTGCCTTTCGTTGATTTTATATTAACATGCACAGCATAAATTGTAAACTGGATATTGATTTACAAGTACTTCCATTGACATTTCGTTGGAATAATGGTAGTCTAAACAACGTTAATTGATAGAGGCGCAAATCACAAGAGTACATCTTCACATCTGCTTGGTGGCAGTGAATATGGAAAGGGTTATTTGCCGAAGAAACATATGAACACCAATTCAATGTTTCTGGTATTTTGCACAACATGCACAATACTGTCACTTTACATAAAGTGGAGAGCTATCTAAAGTATAGAAATTATATGCTTTGGTGGAGTCTGTCCAACAAGGCATTTTTTTATGGAGGAGATGATTTTATGGAGTTTACCGCAACATTTTTCTCGCTATTACCACCAATTATAGCGATTGCTTTAGCACTGATTACCAAAGAAGTGTACTTATCCTTATTTATAGGGATTGTATCAGGGGCGTTACTAGTAAGTGGGTTTCAAGTACTAGACGCAACACACGTTATCTTTGATACGATGGGTGAAAATTTAGGAGATACTTGGAATATAGGAATTCTTATTTTCCTTGTATTTCTAGGTATGATTGTTTCTTTGATGAATCGTGCAGGTGGAAGTAAAGCATATGGCGCTTGGGCGAATAAAAAGATACATACAAAGCATGGCGCATTATATGCAACGTTTGCTCTTGGTTCTTTTATATTTGTAGATGATTACTTCAATTGTTTAACCGTTGGGAATATTATGCGTGAAGTGAGTGATTCCTTTAAGATATCACGTGCTAAGCTTGCTTATATTATTGATTCTACGGCTGCGCCGATTTGTATCATTGCGCCTATTTCTAGTTGGGCTGCAGCAGTAAGTGGATATACGAGCGGTGATGGATTCACATTATTCCTTAGTACCATTCCTTATAATTTATATGCATTATTAACTATCATAATGGTGATTCATGTTATACGTAATGACTTTGATTTTGGTAAAATGGAAGAGAACGAGAATTGTGCTGCATTAGGGGATGTTCACTTTGGTCTACATGATTATCAAAATAATGAAGAAATACCTACATCGGATAAAGGAAAAGTATTAGATTTGGTTCTGCCTGTTCTATTCTTAATCATTGCTTGTGTTACAGCTATGATTTATACTGGGGGATTTTTCGAGGGTGTTGATTTTATTACTGCCTTTACAAATTGTGATGCATCTAGTGCTCTTGTATTAGGATCGTTCTTTACTTTGATTTTTACATTCTTATTGTATATTCCTCGTCGTATTATTCGTTATCAAGATTTCGCAGACTGTATTCCACAAGGGTTTAAAATGATGGTTCCTGCCATTATCATATTAATACTAGCTTGGACATTAGGTGACCTTGTTTCTACCAAACTTGAAGCAGGTATATTTGTGTCTGAACTTTTAAAACATGCGAGTATATCTTCCGCAATCTTACCCGCAATCTTATTTATTGCCGCAGCTGCTTTGGCTTTTTCTACTGGTACTTCTTGGGGTACCTTTGGTATTTTGATTCCTATTGTGACTGCTATCTTTGCGGAAGGAGAACCTTTATTAGTAATTTGTATATCTTCTATTCTTGCGGGTGCTGTTTGTGGAGATCATATTTCTCCTATTTCGGATACGACCATAATGGCATCAGCTGGTGCACAGTGTAATCATATTAATCATGTCACCACACAGACACCATACGCTTTGATTGTCGCTGTTTCTTGTGTGGTTGGATATCTTGTTGCCGGATTTACTAAGAACGTTTATATCACCTTTATTGTAGCTTTAATTACAATGGTAATTGTGAATAAAATTGTATGGAAACTAAAGAAAAGGAAGCGATAACCGCTTCCTTTTTCATTTATACGTTAAATCTAAAATGCAATACATCTCCGTCTTGCACAACATATTCTTTACCCTCTAAACGAAGTTTACCTGCTTCTTTTACAGCAAGCTCTGTTTCTAACGCATCAATATCATCAAACTTGTAACATTCTGCACGAATGAATCCTTTTTCAAAATCGGTATGAATAACACCTGCACATTGAGGAGCCATCATTCCTTTTTTGAATGTCCATGCACGGCATTCATCTTCTCCAGCTGTAAGGAATGTACATAAATCAAGGATATTGTAAGCTGCTTTCACAACCTTATCTAAACCACTTTCCGCAATTCCTAAATCATTTAAGAACTCAGTTTTTTCTTCTGCATCCAAAGAAGATAATTCTTCTTCAATCTTTGCACAAATCGCGACAACTTGATTGTTTTCTGCTTTCGCAAATTCTTTCACCTTGACATAATATGGATTTTCATCAGGATTAGAAATTTCTTCTTCTGACATATTCGCAATATAAATCATAGGTTTTAGTGTTAACAAACTAAAAGCTTTGATAATAAATAGCTCATCTTCATTCAGTTCTACACTTCGTGCTGGACTTGCTGCCACTAAAGCCTCTTGCAATTTCTTTAAAACTGCAACCTCTTTTATAGCATCTTTATCTTTATTTGTCATGGCTTTACGTTCAATTTTACCTAAACGATTTTCTACTGTTTGTAAGTCCGCTAGAATTAGTTCTAAATTGATAATTTCAATATCGCGAATAGGATCTACATCCCCTTCTACGTGTGTAATATTAGCATCATCAAAACAACGTACAACATGACAGATTGCATCCGTTAATCGAATGTTACTTAAGAATTGATTTCCCAACCCTTCACCTTTACTAGCACCTTTTACAAGACCCGCAATATCGGTAAATTCAAATGTTGTATAAATCGTCTTTTTTGGATGAAACAATTCTACCAAGCGATCAATTCTATGATCAGGTACTTCTACGACTCCTACGTTTGGTTGTATCGTCGCAAATGGATAGTTTGCTGCCTCCACTTGTGATTTTGTTATGGCGTTAAATAATGTAGACTTTCCAACATTTGGCAAACCTACGATTCCTGCTGTTAATGGCATATCATCATTCCTCTCAATTCAATGGTTACATTTTATCATGTTTTATGTTATATGCAAAGAACTTACGTATCACGTCATACTACATGGTGCATTTTGAGTATGCTTACACTCACACTATGAAATTTATGTAAAAAATATCCCTAACATTATATAGAGATATTTTTCACATCATACTATTCTTCGCTACCTTCTGCTTTTTCAATCACTTTCTTAAGTTTCTTCTCGAATTCAACCCTAGGGAATAACACGCTTGTACCACACCCCATACATTTAATACGAATATCTGCCCCCATACGAATCACTTTCCAATATTTTGATTTATGGCAAGGATGTTCTTTTTTCATTTCCACGATATCATTTAAATCATATTCTTTATTTACCATAAGACCTCCAGAAAATCTAAGATTTTCATTTCTCCCTTTTACAATAAGATTCCAATGTATTTTCCATTAACATCGCAATGGTCATTGGTCCAACACCCTTTGGTACAGGTGTAATATAAGATGCTTTGTCTTCCACATCTTCAAAATCAACATCTCCACACATTTTATTATTTTCATCTCTATTGATACCAACATCGATTACTACAGCACCATCTTTGATCCAATTCTTAGTGATCATCTTGGCTTTTCCAATTGCCGCAACTACGATATCTGCTTTTGAAGTCACACTTTCAATATCTTTGGTTCTTGAATGACATATTGTAACCGTTGCGTTTTTATTCATTAGAAGCTGTGCAACTGGTTTTCCTACAATGTTACTTCTTCCAATAACTACTGCACTTTTCCCACTTAAATCATCAAATCCTATCGTTTCTAGAATACGGATGATCCCTTTCGGTGTACAGGAAACAAAGGTATCTTCTTGTAACATTAGCTTACCTACATTATAAGGATGAAATCCATCCACATCTTTGTCAGGTCGAATTGCCAACAATACTTCTTCTTCACGGATTTGACTTGGAAGAGGCAATTGAACCAAAATACCATCTACCTTTGCGTCCTTATTCAAAGAATCAATCAATGACAACAATTCTTCTTCTGTGGTTTCTTGTGGAAGTCTTAAAAGTTCATTTTCCATTCCAATTTCATGACATGCTTTTTCTTTTCCAGTTACATAAGAAATACTTGCTTGATTATCTCCAACAAGAACAACGACCAGTTTTGGAATTCGTTTCCCTTCTTCTTTTAATCGATCAATTTCTATCTTCAGTTTTGATTTCACATCTTTTGCGATTTCACTACCATATACTATTTCTGCCATATGTATGCCTCCTTTACCATTGTGAGCTATCTATAATGATGGTGACTGGACCATCATTGCATAAGTCTACTTTCATATCTGCACCAAACACACCTGTTTCCACATGTATTCCTTCTTGCCTTAATACCGTATTAAAATATTCATATAAAGGCTTTGATATCTCTGGCTTTGCAGCCTTATCAAAACTTGGTCTTCTGCCCTTCTTACAATCCGCAAAAAGCGTAAACTGCGAAATCGATAGAATTGCTCCACCTATATCATCTAACCCTTTATTCATCTTTCCCTCTTCGTCTTCAAATACACGAAGTTGCGCACATTTCTTTGCGACCTTGGAAACAATTTCTTCATTATCATCATGTGTAATTCCTACAAGGGCTAAAAATCCTTGTTGTATTTGTCCATGTATTTTACCATCTATTGTTACAGAGGCATGTGTAACTCTTTGAAGTACAACGCGCATTCTATCACCCTTTCATGTTCTTACATATTTTAACAGACTTCCTCTATATTTAAAAGAAAGAACGTAAAAGATATTAATAAAAACATTCATCATATAACCAAGGTTATCGACAAATGCTTTAAAGTATTCTTTCTTAGTACGTTAAGATTTCAATCCCGTGTTCCGTTACTAGAATAGTATGTTCCCACTGTGCACTCAATTTACCATCTTCTGTATAAGATGTCCATCCATTATCCGCATCAATAAATAAGTGATAATCTCCTTCATTGATCATAGGCTCTATCGTAAACACCATGCCTGGTACTAATACCATACCAGTTCCCACTCTTCCAACATGAGATACAACAGGATCTTCGTGGAATTCTTTCCCAACACCATGACCTGCAAAATCCACTACTACACTATATCCGTTCTTTTTGGCATGTTCCATAATCGCTGCCCCAATATCCCCAACATGTCCCCAAGGCTTAACCGCCTTAATACCGATTTCTAAACATTCTTTGGTAACTTCCACAAGACGTTTTGCCTCATCAGAAACATTTCCAATCATAAACATACGACTTGCATCTGAATAATATCCATGATAAATGGTAGACACATCTACATTGACAATGTCTCCATCCATTAAAATAATATCTTTATCCGGAATACCATGGCACACTTCATCATTGATAGAAGTACACACACTCTTTGGAAAGCCTTGATAATTTAAAGGTGCAGGAATCGCTTTATGCTTCGTTGTATAATCGTACACCAACTGATCAATTTCATCTGTACTCATGCCTACATGAATATGTTCTGCAACATAATCTAGTACACCCGTATTAATCTTTCCACTTTTACGAATGCCTTCAATTTCTTCTTTATTTTTAATCAATGAACGTTGAGGAATTGTCTTTCCTTCTTTCGCAAGTTTCGCGAGTTTTTCGTCAAACTTTTCATGACATTGTTTATATTTCTTTCCGCTTCCACACCAACAGCGTGTATTTCTTCCTATTTCCATAATTTACACCTCTTTTTTCTTTCTATAGTATAGCACTATCTAAAGATTTATGCATGTAGATATCGCAACAAATCTTCGCGCAATTGAAAAGACCTCTATGAGGGAGTATAGAGGTCTACAGGAATGAAGGAGGGTAATGAAATATATTTTGAATGAGGAAGAGACATTACCCTTATGATAGACAGACACCTTTCCTTGTCTGTAGCTATATCATACTCTTTGAATGTGTAATCTATGTGAATACGAATTGAAGATTATGTAAAATTATTCTTTGACTTTATGAACATTGCCCTTTTCAATAAACCAAGAAAGGATGCATGCTTATGAAATCTAGGGAAAAATTATCATCACGTTTAGGATTTATATTAATATCTGCAGGATGTACAGTTGGACTTGGCAATGTTTTGAGATTTACTTATATTACTGGACAATATGGAGGAGCTGCATTTGTATTACTTTATCTTGTCTCTTTAGTTCTATTAGGATTTCCTATTATGACAATGGAATTTTCTGTTGGACGCGCTTCACAAAATCTGCCGCTAAGAGTTTTGATGTATTAGAACCAAAAGGTACAAAGTGGCACAGAATCAAATATATTGCCATCGGTGGAAACTATTTATTAATGATGTTTTATACAACCGTAGGTGGTTGGATGTTAAATTATTGTTTTAAAATGGTGAGTGGTCAATTCAATCATGTTGATAAAGCCACAGTAGATAGTACTTTTCATACTATGACTTCAAACCCAGGGGAATGCATCTTTTGGATGATGGTTGCGATTGTTATAAGTTTTATTATCTGTAGTCGTGGTTTACAAAATAGAGTTGAAAAGATTTCTAAATATATGATGTCTTGCCTATTTGCGGTTTTAGGAGATGCAATCTTTGCGGCGTTAACAACCATCATTGCAGTATTTGAAAACATTGTAGCGTTCGCTATGGACTTAGGTTGGACAAGAAAAAAAGCCGTGATTGTAAACTTTGTTTTGATTGTTGTTTTGTCTTTACCTTGTACATTAGGCTTTAGCGTATTATCCTTAATAGAACCTCTAGGATTTGGAACCAACATCCAAGATTTAGAAGATTTCATAGTAACCAATAATCTACTACCTTTAGGATCTCTATTGTACTTAATGTTTTGTACATCCCATTATGGATGGGAATGGAAAAATTTGCATTCCCTATCAATTATATATTGCCAACTATACTTGTTCTAATTGTTGCCTATATTCCCTTTCAAGCATGGCGTTTCCATAAGAATCCTAAAAAATAACCTAGCGGTTTTTTATTACTCACTCACAACATATGAAATTTACTTTAAACTTAATCACATAATATTAAAAGACCTTTGCGAGGGACAAAGGTCTAAGCATGAAGGCAGATAATGGAAAGTAAAATTGTAAACATGATAATTGTCATAAATTTTATAAGGGATGGGGAAACATTTCCATTACCTGATACAAGCTTATTTCTAGCTTGTACTAATATCATAAACCATGAATGTGAAGTCTATGTGAACAGACTATGAAAATAAGAAGAAATAATGGTATACTAGTACAGAAAGGATGATAATCATGTCAAAATTATATGGACACTTTAAAACAATTACGACACATAAACTGGCAGTCACAAAGCTATGTTTTAGGTGTGGTTTATATAAACAAGGACTACTTCATGATTTATCGAAATACTCATGGATTGAGTTTCATTCTGGTGTGAAGTATTTCCAAGGAAATAGAAGTCCTATTGATAAAGAGAAGGAAGTAAAAGGGTACTCTTTAGGATGGCTTCATCACAAAGGACGCAATAAACATCATTGGGAATATTGGCTTGATAATGCGAGAGGCGGGATTAAACCAATTGAAATGCCAGTTAATTATGTTGTGGAAATGTATTGTGATCGTACTGTCGCATCTCGTATTTATATGAAAGATCAATATCATGATGGAAGTGCATATGAATACTTTATGAATGGCTATGATCATGTTATTATGCACCCTACTACAAAAGACCTTATACAATCTATCTTGGAATATCAAAGAGACCATGGCACGGATGCCACGGTTGAATATATTAAAAAGACAGTGCTTAAGAAATAGATAATTTATGACGCAACCTATTCTAGCGTTATAGTTGGTGGATGTGATATTTCGAAAATGCTATGCTATAAATATCAAGAAAGGAGTACTAATTATGAGAGTTTCATTCATTTTAATTTTAATCTCACTTGTTACGCTTAGTATATTTATCACCCTTATTGTTTTACTTATCCGCGTTTTATTAAAGTATGGAAAATCAAAGGAAGTTCGTGAAGAAAAGAATTTGATTAAGAAATCATTATCACAAGCTTTGAAAGAGGAACGTTTAAAATGTAAGATGACACAAGAGTTCGTGGCAGAAGCACTTGGTGTTAGTAGGCAAGCTGTTTCAAAATGGGAAAGTGCTACTTCTGAACCAAGTACCTCGAATCTTTTAGCTTTAGCGAAGCTATATGGTATCTCTGCAGAAGAATTATTAAAAAGCGTTATATAGTATATGGAAGAATGAATAATTCTTCCTTTTTTATATAAAAAAGATGTCCTGAAGGACATTCCGAAAGATTAAATTTCGCCTGTAGATATAGTATACTATCTATAGGTGATTTTTTTGATTAAAGACTCTTCTGTTTTCGCTAAAAAAGAACTTGCT